>JBAZTN010000043.1:0-18604 GCA_041661895.1 Methylobacter sp.
GGCGCAGCTCTGGAAGCGCTTCGGCCTCAAAACGCCGGGCTAAGGTAAAAGGATCGCTATAAAGCGCGAATCGGCCACACATAAAAACTCATGAACTGACTCATCACCAATACACACCCAGCAACAAAAACACCCCAACCACTGCAAACTTCACTGTCCACATTTCCATCGAACACCTGCCGTAGTCATGATTCATAATTGCTTCAATTTTGTTAGCACCAACCTGGTCCCGCATGTGAATTCTTTTTGGCATGATGGTTCTCCTCTTTATTTAGACAGTAATGGACGATAACTGCGCATTTGCCCGACTAACACGCCCTGAATTTCAACCTGCTCAGGACGGTATGACAGCGCTGTCATATTGGCATTGGCCGGAATCAGCAACACTTGCTCTGCTGTCTGCTCAATGTATTTCAGGGTTGCTTCGAAGTTTTCGATTAAGGCCACCACTATTTCCCCGTTACTTGCGTAATCACGTTGTTCGATGACCACCCAATCCCGATCAAAAATACCGGCCTCGATCATTGAGTCGCCTTTAACCTGCAATACATAGCAAGGCTTATCGGTTTTCAGCGCATTCGGTACGGTCATGTAGCTGTCCGTTTCCAAGGCTTCAATCGGCTTGCCGGCGGCGATTGATCCAACAAAGGGTAAATCCTGTTCAGAAACAGAATCGTCTCGCTGTGCTTGGGCAGTCAGGCGAACACCCCCGTGTTTATTGCCAGTAAATGGCTCCACCAGACCCGCTTCAATTAAAGCCATAATGTGCTTGTACATCGATCCCCGCGAAGCCATGCCGAGCGCCATGCAGAGTTCATTCAGGCTCGGCGGACAAGCAAAACGTTCATGGTTATCACGGAGAAAATTGAAAATTTCCCGTTGCCGCCTGGTTAATATGCCCATCAATTGTTGCCTCTCGCTCGCTTTAAATTTTTTGTAAGCTTAACAAAAAAATACTAGAATGCAACAAAAAAGAGAACAAAAAGAAAACAAATAATGTATTCTTTTATACTCTCCCCCATAAATGCCAAATGCTATGTCTATGACTTCTTTTACTCTGCTATGGCCGAGTCCACTACCTGGCAGGATGCCCCTGCCGTTATTCAGCGGAAAAGTCGCGGCCGGGTTCCCCTCGCCTGCCGATGATTACATCGAGAAAACCCTGGATCTGAACGAACTGCTGGTACAAAAGCCGGCGGCTACGTTTTTTGTTCGCGCACAAGGCGAATCCATGCTCGGCGCCGGTATTCATCCTAACGATATTCTGGTCGTGGATCGTTCGATCGAGCCGGTACCTGGCAAAATCGTCATTTGCGCATTGAACGGTGAACTGACGGTGAAACGTCTGGAACGTGATAACGGTCAATGGCAACTGAAAGCAGAAAACCCCGACTATCCCGATATTGCCATCCACGAAGAGCTTGAAATGGTGGTATGGGGCGTGGTCACCAACGTCATCCATCCTCTGTAATGCAGCCACTCCTCGCCCTGGTTGACTGCAACAACTTCTATGTCAGCTGTGAGCGTGTCTTCCGGCCTGAACTGATCGGCAAGCCAGTTGCAGTATTGAGCAACAACGACGGCTGTGTGGTAGCCCGAAGTGCGGAAATTAAAAAATTTATAAAAATGGGTGTGCCGGTGTTTCAGATTCAGCACTTGATCAAGCAACACAACATCCAGCTATTTTCATCCAATTACACGCTATATTAAGTTATTTGGAATCAAAATTATTGGTGCCATAATTTGGCGAACAGATTTAGTTCCAAGTGGAGTTGCACGTTCATGGCTAATCTCGTTTGGGAACGTTACCCCTTTCTTTCTGAAAACCAGCACGGGAGATCATGGCTTGTTCTGCTGGGTAACTTGGGACGTGCCGATGCAACGCTGGATGCCTATGCCCGCGCACTCAGCAATTACTTTAGTTTCTGCCTGGACTTGGGGGTGGAAGCTGAAACAGCCACTCTGGAGCACGTTTCCCTCTATGTTCGACATTTGGGTGGCGATGCTCAGGATGGAAAAACGTCTATCCGCCGCTCGAATGCTACCATGCAGCAGCATCTTACGGCGGTTCGCCTGTGGTACGACCATTTGGTTTACCAGGACATTAGGGGATCCAATCCAGTTCCGCGCGGAACTTATCTTAGTACCCCTGTCCGAAGCAGCAACTACCATCCTGGGTTCGCGCGCGGCCTGATACGGCAACTTAAACTACTACCCGCGATTCCCTCCGAAGATGATTGGAAAAAGCTCATCGAAACGGTTGCTCAGGAATCTCTCCGAAACCGGCTGATGTTCGCGCTGGCTTATTACGGCGCCTTACGGCGTGAGGAATTGGTCAATTTGCGTGTCACCGACTTCGACTTCGCTTATCGCCTTATTCGTATCCGGCCCGAAACCACAAAGAGCGGTACGGCAAGGGTGGTCTGTTATGCCGCTATAGCAGGAAAAGCATTGAGTGAGTATTTGGTTTATCGTCATCGGATCAATCAGCATGCCGGATTAGTATTTATCTCCGAATCACACCGCAACGCAGGTCAGCCAATTTCGAAATGGACTTGGAGCAAAATTGTCGAGAGTTTGGCAAAACAGGCTGGAGTTGAGAATTTCAGTACTCATAGTTTGCGCCATCTACGTTTGACTCACCTCGCACAGGCCGGCTGGAAACTGCATGAACTGAGTGCCTATGCGGGACACCGCAATCCGCAAACGACATTGATGTACCTTCATCTTTCCGGCACAGACCTACTAAGCCGGATGACAGAGGCCATCCGTTATGCCGACGCCAAAATCGACGCGGCTTTATTTGCGAAGAGGGAGTAATGCCCTATGGATCAATTAGATTCTGTAAGTGTGACTAGTTGGCAATGGCCTATTGATTTGACTCAGTATGATCGAAGTCCATGGCTCTCGGAAACTGAAGAATGTGCATTAGTAAGTTGGAGTAACACGAGGAGTGTTCGAGCTGCTTTGCCTAGACTTTATAGCCCACTACGGGATGTCGCTGCGTTGAGTTCGAAGCAAAGCCAGTTAAACCGGCACACCAAAGCTCAGACCGCCATCCTGCAAGAGATTCAGCGAACTCAGAAACCCTACTGGGCTTGGAGTCAGCAGGCTTGGATTGATTTAGTCTGCCACCCATCAATCCATCCAAGCGCACGACTTTTCATCGCCGCGAATGCTTATCTCCTCTGCGATTTCCGCCTCGTCCATTGTATTGGACCCATATTTTATTTATCCGCTCTTGGACGATTGATTTTCGGAGAAGAACTTTTCGAACACGAATGTGGACGTTTACATCAGGCTTTGCATAAAATTGGCTATGGCAAGATTAATCTGCAACGGAATTTTCCATCCATACTGGCGGCGGTAATGCTGGAAAACCGCAACCCCTACCTGGAAAGTTTCGATGACGAACTCTTGGAGCGCACCCGTGAAAATTACAGCACCCAAGCTCGCAGTATCGGCAAGCTCTCCCACGGGTTGGCCGCACTGGGAATCCTGCCCCATCCCTTGCGGATGCGCAATTATGTCTCATGGAAGGAAAAAAGCGGTGGTGGTATTGCGCCAGAATGGGTCGATTATTGCCGGCGATGGCGGGAAACATCGACTTTGCAACCCAAGACACGGGAGTCGAACTACAGTTTTATTCTGCGTGCTGGGCTGTGGCTAGCCCAAAATCATCCGAAAATAACCAGCCCGGCGGATTGGACAGTCGAAACCTGCGCTGATTTTCTCGCCGCCCTAAATCGGCTCAAGGTTGGCGAATGGCGGCTCCATTCGTTCGACTATACAGGACGAGGTAATTTGGGAACGCCGTTAAACGCTAACTCCAAACGCAGCGTACTGTATGCGATACGGCGTTTCTTCGGTGACATTCAGCATTGGGGATGGGTGCGACTGAAGTTTAATCCACACTATCATTTGGCAACGCCGAATTCAATTTTGAGACTGTGCGGCCTCCATCCGCGAGCCATAGACGACAATTTTTGGCTGAAGTTAGTGTGGGCCAGTCTCAATCTCGAACCCAGCGATAGGCTAGGTGAAATCTGGTATCCCTTTGAGATGTTACAAGCGATCAGTGTGATCTGGACTCATGCCGGGCTTCGCCAGAACGAAATTACCCGCCTTCGCGTCGGCTGTGCACGGGCGCAAAATGATCCCATCGTTGATGAAACAACCGGTACGACGATTGCTGCTGGCACATTATGTTATTTGGATGTGCCGGCCGGCAAAACATTCACCGCTTTTACAAAGCCTGTGAGTGCGGTTGTCCGCCAGTTTATTCTTGAATGGGAGGCTAAGCGTCCGGAGCAAAGCCATCTCGCTGATCCTAAGACCGGTGAGCGTGTACGATTTCTGTTTCAATACCGTGGCAAGACAGTTGGGCATACTATGATCAATGAAACCATCATCCCCATGCTGTGCGCCAAGGCCGGACTGCCGCCTGAGGACAGCATGGGCAAAATCACCAGCCATAGGGGCCGTGCCTCGGCAGTCACCGCCTTGTCCAGTGTGCCGCAGGGAATGTCGCTTATTGAGTTGATGCTATGGTCAGGGCATCGCAGTCCGAAATCAACTTTGTACTATATTCGGACAAAACCTACGCAATTAGCAGGTGCTTTCGCCAAAGCGGATCAAATGTCCCATTTAATCGAAGTGCTTATCGACCACACAGCGGTCGTGAGCGGTGCGGCAGCCAAAGGTGAGCCTTACCGATATTATGACCTGGGCTCCTCGTATTGTACCAATCCCTTCTGGAGTACCTGTCCCCACCGCATGGCCTGCGCTGGCTGTGACTTCAATATACCCAAGGATTCGGCCAAGGGTGAAGCACTGGTCGCCAAAGCGTTTTTGCATCGCTATCTTGAGGAGGTGCCGTTAACGCCCGACGAACAACAGATCGTCAAGGGCGACCTGCAGAAGCTGGAAAGCATGCTGGACAAGTTAAAAAATTTTCCAACCCTGGATGGTAGAACTCCGCAGCAAATTCATGGCGATGAGATGCCGTAATAAAGGAGCGGATACTTTGAATTCTATTGTGCCATTGAGCCTTAAAAAAACACAGAGACATGATTTTAGAAAACTTGCTTTTTAATTCCACATAAACGCCGATATGTCGGCGCGGGTAATGTCAACCCTGGAAGAGTTCGCCCCCAGCCTTGAGGTGTATTCCATCGACGAGGCTTTTCTGGATTTGACCGGCGTTAGCCATAAAGACCCCATTGCTTACGGTCACTTAATCAGAAAGGCTGTGGTCCGGGCAACCGGTATTCCGGTCTGCGTGGGCATGGGGCCGACTAAAACGCTCGCTAAACTGGCGAATTTCGCCGCAAAAAAGTGGAAAAAGACTGACGGCGTACTGGATTTGTCAGACCCGGTGCGCCGGGAAAAGCTGATGCATATCGTGCCGGTTGGCGAGGTTTGGGGTATAGGCTCGCGCACCACGGCAAAGCTGAACCAGCTCGGCATCCATACCGTCTGGGACTTGGCAACACAACCCAGCAAACGCATTCAAGCCCAATTTAATATTGTGGTGGCCAGAACCGTGATGGAACTGAACGGCATTCCTTGTTTAGAGCTGGAAGAGATTGCTCCGGACAAGCAGCAGATTGTCTGCTCCCGCAGCTTTAGCCGCCGGTTAACCGAGTACCGGGAACTGTCCGCAGCTTTAGCCGAGTTTTGCAGCCGGGCCGCTGAAAAGCTCAGACGGCAGCAGTCGGTGACCGGCTGCATCACTGTATTCATCCGAACCAGCCCGTTCAACCCACAAGAGCCGCAATATCAACGCGCGGCCAGCATCAAGCTCGATGCCGCCACTCAGGACACCCGCTCACTCATCGCCACGGCCAACCGCTTGCTAACGGAAATATTCAGGCAAGGTTACAACTATCAGAAGTGCGGTGTGCAACTAAGCCATATTCAACCGGAATCATCACCTGGCCAGCTTGAATTGTTTGATTTTGCCGATTATGGCTTGCCCACGGAGAACCACCAATTAATGAAGGCTGTTGATCAGATCAACCGACGTTTTCCGAATGCTATTTCACTAGCGGCAACCGGATTTGATAAGAGCTGGAAGCCCAAGGCGGAGCGGATTTCACCGCGCTATACGACGGATTGGCGGGAGCTGGTTTGCGGTAAATGCTAGGTGTTTAGAAATGGCGAACAGCCGCAGCCGACCCATTGCTGCCATTCGGACTCGAAGTATGGTAATTCCAAGACATGTTTTTATGGCTTTCTGTCTAACTCCGCCGTGCCACCTTTTCCGCTAGCACCGACAGTAACAACCCTAATGTCAGATACCCTATTATTACCTCAGAAGAGACAATAATTTCACCGATAAGATTTTGTGGGTGGATGTCGCCAAAACCGAGAGTCGTGTATGTCACTATAGAGAAATAAAACGGCGTGAACCAACTAGCAGGAATCTGGTGGTCATCTAAGTACTTAACGCTCTGTTTACAGTCAAGAGGTTCTGGCCAGTGAAGAAGTTCTGGGCAGAGGCTGTAAATAAAGCCATATAGCACAACAACTAAAGAGGCGTAAAAAACGAGAATCGATAAGCTCCGGCCATAGTCAATCCATCCCCATGCCCGGAATAAGTAAGCTTTCCAAGTACCAGCCCAGTGAGACTCAAGTGAATCAAGGTAGACTTGATCCAACGCTGCCCGTTTGAAAACACCGTTGCCGTAGCATGAATCGAGTCCACGAACGCCATGATAATTTCCGCGCATCGTGTGGCTGTTCCATTTAATGTCCATTACGTAGGTATTACTAAAATTCGCAGCTCTGAACTTTGTTGAATTGATGTTCACAAAGCTGAGATCGGCTCCGGTTAGATCGGCATAGCTGAGATCAGCCCCAGTGAGGTTGGCCCCGGTGAGGTCGGCCCCGACGAGCTTTGCTCCGGTGAGCGTTGCCCTGGTGAGATTGAGGTCGTTAAAGCTGAGTATGGGAGAGGTGAGCGTGATCTGGGTGAGGTCAGCCCAAGCCAAGTTGGGGCGAATGTCAGGAAAGTCCTTTCTCCATTGATTCCAAAACTTCACGCCTTGATTAAGAACCGCAATGTGCTCATCATCTGCCATAATACTCTCCTACGATCTTAATTTTTGGTTTAAAGTCTCATTTTCTATCTGTTGAGCATGAAACATCAAATCCGCATGTTATGAGTATTCATTTTTCAAAACAAAAAACTACTTGATCAATTTCCAGGAGAACGCGTCAAGGGAAACCAAATGACTGCTCATGGCCGTAAAATGCCCATGCATTATCAGGTCAAAAATCGCTAATCTATTTCCCCAACCATGGATCGATCATACATATTTCGAACTAAATACACAATTCGTATGAACACCTATATGCACTAGCTCGAATAATCAGCGGCTTTGATATTACAAAGCCTGATCACATTTTAAAACATGTAAACAATTCGCAAAGTTTACCGATCTCTCAATGACCAATTTTGGCCGAACTAGGGTATTCGTGAAAGACCAAACTCCCCCAAAAAAAACGAGTAATTTATCGCTTTTACCTTATGACAATTTATCTATCGGCAAAGCCGCCTTACGAGTTATCCAACAGAACAGCTACAGTGACTATAATTCCCGTCAACATAAAGTCTGATTTTTCATCTCGTATCAATTCCTTGTCCAAATAAGTATGGTGGGCAAAATAATTTCTTGCTAAAACACAACATAAAAAAGCTTGTACTTGATAAGTTTCCCTTTTGCTCCATTTCTTGCATTGAATTTCCATAATCGCACCAATCGGATTTGATGGCGTTTCTCGCAATTGAGTAAATTCGCTCACATTATTTTTAAAATATTCAATCACCCCGTTAGAAATTCTTTTTTGTTTGGCAAGTTCAATAATATATCCATCCAGTTTTTGATCTTTATTATTGATGCTTGCCAACGAATCATCATTTTCCAAAGCAAAGCGCAGACAAGCCTCAGCGCGAATCGCTAATAACGAGTAATAATCAAGCGGACGTAATACACGAAAATCCAGGCTGCCTTTTTGCTTAGGATTGTGCATTAAGTTTTCATGAAGTTGGCGAAACGCATATAAGAAACTATCAAAGGGATAATTCGTCGCTTGTAGACTACTTACTAATTGATTAAGGTTTTCATCAATTGGTAGCATCCCTTTATACTGCTTTTTATTATAAATAGGCGCATAACGTAAAAAATATTGCCTATCTTCAAAAAACTCATAAGGTAGAACTTTATGTAATTCTGCCCATTCATGACGTTGAAAATCGGTCCATTTCCACTTGTCCAGATAAAAACTAAATTTTTTATCACTAAGGAAGCCAAGCCATTCCACAGCAAACATAATATCTTTTTGAAGATAGGGCCAAGCATTAAGCGTCCATGCACAGTAACGTTCATTTTCCCATAACCAACTGCTCGCCAAAGCCAACAGTTTTTCAATAACTCCTTCCAGTATTTCTGCATCAATACTCAAATGCGCGGCTAATTGTTTTGCACCTTTTTTGTGTAAAGTTGCATCCTCGTTATAAGGCAACGCAGCACGTAACGCACAATAATGCGAAAGCCAAGTCATTGATTCGGCAAGCCCTCCCCATCTATGGGATTGTTTGAGTACATCACTCGGTTTCGTTTTGTATTCTTTGACACGTGCAGCAATACGCACAATATCTTGCGCGTATTCTTCGACGTCGGGTGTGTTGATAATGGGTACAAAGCAATCTGCTGAACGTACAATATCAATCAATGCGTAAGCTTGCCAATGAAAGTAATAGTCAGCATATGGAGTGATGTGTTCAGAAAGGTAGGGATGAATAAATTCATCAGGGATGGGCGTTGGTGTTACATAATCAGTATCATGTAGCTTATTCCCGCAGGCATTATCGGGATGAAAAAATGGATGCAAAAACCAGAGAGATTTTTGGTCATCATCAATAGACCATGTTGAATCCCATAGCGAATTTTCAATATCAAAGTTTGGCCTGTCAGGGTTTAAACGAGCTGGATGTTCTGGAAAATTTTGCCAAGTTAAAAAATAATCACTAGGAAAAACAATTCGATATTGTGGTACAAGCCAACCCCATTCAACCAACTTTGGTAATGGATAACGAGAGATAAAATCTTTAAGACCAAGGGTTTCCAGCCAAGATACAAAAGCTCCTTTTTTGCCTTGCTGAATACTGAGAAGTGGTGATGAGGTATGCATTATCTAACTCACTGCCATATTATTGATTAATGGACCTGTAGACCATAGGTAGAGCAACAAAGCCCATCTTAAAGGCATCGATTCTATGTTTGTACTCTACCTAGAGTATAAACTGTCAAATAAATTATAGGGAATGTAAACTGATCGTCCACTTCTGGCCGATTCTCGCCTGTCACGCAACCATATTTGCTATCAATTCTACGTCCACTTCTTGACTAAGACCAGATTCTTGGGGCCTTGGTAGATGCTGTCGACGAAATTGTTTATGTCATGTAAAAACATCCTTGCCCATATAAAATGATGGTTTTCTACCATTCGGGCCCCTCAAATATCAACTCGATTTGAGAGGGGCTTGTACTTCGGTGGTTTTTTTATAGCAAGGTAACGCCGGCTTTTTTGTGCTTGGTGAATGGCCGTTTTAATAAGCGAATTCTTTCAACTGCTTATTATGTGCTTATTAAAAAATTATAGCCAATAAAAAAGGCCTTAGATTTACACCTAAGACCTTTATTTATATGGAGCCAATGATGGGAGTCGAATCCACGACCTACTGATTACGAATCAGTGTAGCCATCACTAGGTGCTTGCTCTCTTGTTCAAATGAATCATTCGAGCCGGGTAACACCGGCTTTTTTGTGCTCAAAATTCAGGCAAGTGTGGTTTGTTTTTGTACCAGTTTGAGCATACTTAACGGCAGATTAAACGATCATGTATATTCTGAAACTTGCATTAAAACATGACCCCGCCATGACCAATAAAATCCAGGCATAAAAAAAGGGCTTTAAGAAAACTCTTAAGCCCTTGAATTCTTTATGGTGCCTCGGGCCGGAGTCGAACCGGCACGTCCTTTCGAACGAGGGATTTTAAGTCCCTTGCGTCTACCAATTTCGCCACCGAGGCATCGATAACTTTGGTAAGCCGCGTATTATATAGCAACAAAAAAAATAAACTAGACCTAACTGGGCTTTTTTAAAGGATCACGGTAACTTATTATGCTTTTGAAAATATTTTGTAAGCTTTATTATGCTGTAACGACTCATAATAAATTATCAACTCCTGCATCCAGTTTGCCTGCTACGCAGGCTATATCATTGATATTTATAAATGAATAAACAGTAATGCACACATATCCTTATAAAAAACTCTGGCTAAAAGCCTTCTGCATCTTGATGCTGTTTAGCTCATCTGTTCGTGCCGAACAATCTGTTGATAAGCTGATGATCGGTCAGTTCTCATCAGGGACGATTGACCAATGAGAAAGCATGTCATTTAAAGGACAGACCCACTATGAACTGACCAAGCTGGAGGGAATAACGGTATTAAAGGCGGAAAGTAACATCGGCAGGAAAATTTGCACGACGTGATGTGCCGTAATACCTTAAGCGTAGACTGGCAAGACACTGTCTATGACTACGCCTTTAACCAGATATTGCAACTGCCATTGGGCGCACACCCCAAAGGCAAAGCTCACCTGAGTGATTTAATCCATTTGCCGCTAAACAATGCCGCCATTACCGTTCGCCAGCATTGTTATGGCTGCACGGCCGGGCAAGGCAGCAGTTGCGGCGGCGCGCTGGACTGACTCAACTTATTCGTGACCAATTCAAAGGAATCAAAATGACCATAGAAACAGGCGTCTTAGAACGCTATTCAGAAGGCGCGGAATCAAGGCAGGCCGACTTATGCTGTCCGGTCGATTATGACCGCGAACTGCTGGCTATCCTGCCCCAGGAAACTATCGAGAAAGATTACGGCTGCGGCGATCCGTCACGTTACGTAAAAAAGGGCGATGTGGTCCTGGATTTAGGTTCCGGTTCCGGCAAGATCTGTTACATGGCCGCGCATTTGGTCGGAGAATCAGGCAAGGTTATCGGCGTCGACATGAACGATGACATGCTGGCGCTGGCCCGCAAATATCAGGATGAAATGGCTGAAAAATTCGGCTCAAACCGGGTTGAGTTCGTTAAGGGGCAAATTCAGGATTTGGCGTTGGACCTGGCGGCCATGGATAAACACCTGGCAGAAAATCCTGTCCGCAAGGCCGAAGATGTTATCACCCTGCGCGCCTGGCAGGAAAAACAGCGAAAAGAATCACCATTGATTCAGGACAACTCGGTAGACCTGGTGGTTTCCAATTGCGTTCTCAACCTGGTGCATGACAGCGACAAGGAACAACTGATACGGGAAATCTTCCGCGTTGTTAAACCGGGCGGCCGCGTCGCAATTTCTGACATCGTCAGCGATGAATGTGTGCCCGAACATTTAAAGCAGGATCAACACCTGTGGAGCGGCTGCATTTCGGGCGCACTTCAGGAGCATGAATTTCTGGAAGCTTTTATCAATGCCGGCTTTATTGCCGTCAGTTACGACAAATGGGAAAACCAGCCGTGGCAGGTTGTTGAAGGATTGGAGTTCCGCTCCGTCACCATTACCGCCGTAAAACCTCAAGATGAGCCCTGTCTGGATAAAGGCCATGCCGTTATCTATCGCGGCCCCTATTCTGAAGTGTATGACGATGAAGGCAACGTTTACTTCAGAGGCCAGCGCATGGCGGTTTGCGAACGCAATTATAATCTCCTCACCGGCGAGACCTACGGCAATGACTTTATCGGCATCGCTCCGGCAGAAGCAAAACCGGATACACCCTGGTGCTGCGCAACTGGATCGATCCGTTCCGTTTCGGAGACCAAAAGCGGATCACATCAGGATAAATCCAGTTCCAGCGGAAGTTGCTGTTGAGCGATCATGGTTTACCAATAGCGGTAATAAGGATAGGGGCGATAGTATCCGCCCCAATAATAGGGATAAAAGCCATAACCGCCGTAATAAGGGTCGTAATCAAAACCATAGCCGTAGCCATTATAATAGCGGTCATAACTTGCCCATAAATAGGTCGTCGTGGCTAAAATCAGCGGCAGCCGCATAACTTTTTTGCCTATAGTGCGCTCGTCATCGCCTTTAAGTATGCCCGCAGCGGTAATCTCCTTTCCTGCGGTGTAAACGGTCGGGTCAAGGAACTCAGACGTTTCAATGATGAAGCGCCCTTTATTTGCTTCTTCTAACTCTGGACGTCCATATCCATCGAGCGGGTAGTACAAAACCTGCACCAGCGTTTTTGTTTGCTCATTTTCCACATCAATAATAACGCCGCCCCAGCGCACAGGAGCATTTTTATACCTGGCAATATTCTGGCTTGCCTCACTATAAGTAAGATCATAAGAGGGAGCGTGTTCGATCGCAGGCGGCAGATTTGAACATGCATTTAGCAACAAACAGATGGGTAATAAATGCCATTTCATAATATTTCTCCCAATATTTAAATTGTATGGTGTTCTATGTCTGACATCAGGACAGAACCCTGATTTTTCAATCGCCATTTCCTACTACCGGAATAGTTATACTAAACCAGAAAATCAGCAACAAATCTATTCGTAATGATACTGATTCCATTCTTTCAACTGCGCTAGATTGAAGTATACAATAGGCCTTCAGTAATTCCGCCATTCACCTCCTTTGCTTTTATGAAAAAACCCAAAAAACTTCTCCTCTCTGACATACGTTACGAATGCGGAGAAGGTTCATACAAACGCGGAAGAAGCTATTTTGAAAAAGGCCTGATAACTAATTTTACCGTTAAAAGTGAAGGCGCCCTGTTTGTACAACTCAATGCTTCTGTTAAAGGCAGCCAACAAAATCCGTACAATCAAAACATACGCATAGTCTGGCGTCCAGACTACAGCGCTGCCGAGATCGATGGCGACTGCTCGTGTCCGGTCGGCTATAACTGCAAACATGTTGCCGCTGTCTGCCTGATGTATCAAAACTCCAATCAAGGCTCTTCGTCGGATACAGATCCCAGTTGTTTAAACTGGCTGAATAGTTTTTCTGCGCAAGCGCCGCAACTTGATATTCATCAGGAGTTTATTGTTTACATCCTGAAGCCCAGTAGCTCAAAACACGAATTCACTGTTGATTTCCTGATAACCAAAATAAAAAAATCCGGCGGCCTGGGCAAAGGCCGAAAAACTACCCTGAATAACATCCGTTACAGCTACAACTACACCAGCTATATACAGCCGCAGGACGAGGAAATTGCAAAACTGCTGAGCGCGCTGAACACTTCTTATCAAGGCGAACCCCTGCTTGCCGGCGAGATAGGCTATATAGCCTTATTAAAGTTACTGCAAACAGACCGGTTATTCTGTCAGGACACAGAGAACCTGCCACTGAAAATTGGAGCTAACCGTGACTTACGATTTGACTGGCAGCAATCGAATCAAGACGATTACAAATTAACGGTTGGCATCGAACCGGCAGCAGAACTGCTGCTAACCGATCCGCCACAATATCTGGACAGCGCTTTGGGCGAGATAGGCGGATTTAACCCGCCCGTTCTCGCGTCTGAGCAATTAAGAAAAATCTTATCCGCCCCGCGCATTCCCGCCGAGTATGCAGATGAATTCAGTTTTCGACTGACTGTTGAGCACCCGAACCTGCACCTGCCTGCCCCGAAAAAAGTCGAACTGACTGAGCTGAATAAGCTGACACCTACCCCCAAATTATTGCTGTTTGGCCGGCAAGTAAATCCTCAGCGTTACACGCATTTCATGGCTGTGGCTTTTGTGTACGGGGGTTGGATAATTTCTGCATCTCCCCCTGAACAATATAGCTTCGTAAAAACCGATCAGGGGCTTTTGCGCATTAAACGCGATCTGGAAATTGAACGCATTGCAATCAGCCGTCTTGAAGAAATGGGCTTCTCCACAGCCCCTTCTGATGATACCGGCTTGAAAGAACTGGTGCTGTTCAGCCCGGCCGAAAAATCCACTATGGATAGTGCCGCACGCTGGGGGGACTTTCTCCAGCACACGCTTTTCGGACTGGAACAGGAAGGCTGGATTATCGACATAGATGACAGTTTTCTGCTTAACTTTCAAACCGCCCAGAACTGGGATGCCGAAATCAGCGAAAGCCAGACTGACTGGTTTGAGATGCGTTTCAATATCAAGCTTGATGGCCAGTCATTGCCTTTACTACCCTTGATTATGCCGGTACTGGAAAACTACGACCCGGAAAATCTTCCCGACATACTGAACCTGGCGATTGACGAGCACAATTACCTGACCCTGCCCAGCGCCAAAATTAAACCCTTCCTGAACGTGCTGCTTGAGCTGTTTAACAGCAGTACCATGGGGAAAGACGGTGAGTTGAAACTGTCCCGTTTTAATGCCGCCAGCCTGGTCGATCTGGAAGAACATGGCGCCGGCCTGTTTTCTTTAAACGGCGGCGAAGCGTTACGGGAACTGGGACAGAAATTAAAAAACTTTACCGGCATTCAGGATGTTGCCCTGCCCAACAACTTGCAGGCGGAACTGCGTCCCTACCAGCAGCAGGGACTCAACTGGCTGCAATTTTTACGTGAATACAAGTTTTCCGGTATCCTTGCCGACGATATGGGCCTGGGTAAAACCATACAGACACTCGCCCATCTGTTGATAGAAAAACAAAACGGCCGAATGCCTTTACCCAGCCTGATCATCGCGCCGACCAGTCTGATGAGCAACTGGCGGCGTGAAACCGAGCGCTTCACGCCAGACTTGAAAGTCCTGATCCTGCAGGGCACCGAACGCAAGCAGCTTTTCTACAAAATCAGGGACTACGACCTGATCCTGACCACCTATCCCCTGCTGTCCAGAGATGAGGAAACGTTGCTAGAGCATGAGTATCATTACCTGATTCTGGACGAAGCCCAAACCATTAAAAACCCCTTGTCCAAGGCTGCCCGCCTGGTGCGGCAGATCAAGTCCAATCACCGGCTCTGCCTGACCGGCACGCCGATGGAAAATCACTTGGGCGAGCTCTGGGCGCAATTTGATTTTTTGATGCCCGGTTTTCTGGGTGACAGCAGCACCTTTAAAAGACTCTACCGCACGCCTATTGAAGTGCACGGCGATAGTGAGCAAAGAGCACGCCTGTCGCGCCGGATTGCGCCATTCATGCTGCGCCGCACCAAGCAGGAGGTCGCCAAGGAGCTGCCGCCTAAAACCGAGATTATCCGCTCGGTTCCGCTTTATGAAAAACAGGCCGCTTTATATGAAAGCATCCGCCTGACCATGGAGAAAAAAGTCCGTGATGCGATTGCCCAAAGAGGCCTGTCGCGCAGCCATATCACCATTCTGGATGCCCTGTTAAAACTGCGCCAGACCTGCTGCGACCCGCGCACCCTGCGGCTGGTAGAAGCGCAAAAGATAAAGGAATCCGCCAAGCTCGATCTGCTGATGGAACTCTTGCCGGAACAGCTGGAAGAAGGCCGGCGCATTCTGGTGTTCTCGCAGTTCACCCGCATGATTGCGCTAATTGAAAACGAATTAAACGCCCGGCAAATCGGCTACGCCAAACTGACCGGTCAAACCCGTAAACGCGACGAGGCAATTGAACTGTTTAAAAGTGGTGAAGTAAACGTCTTCCTCATCAGCCTGAAAGCAGGCGGCGTCGGCTTAAATCTGACCGAAGCCGATACCGTGATTATTTATGATCCGTGGTGGAATCCGGCGACAGAAACCCAGGCCGCAGATCGCGTCTATCGCATAGGTCAGGATAAACCTGTTTTTGTCTACAAGCTCATCACCGAAAATACCGTGGAAGAAAAAATTATCGCCATGCAGGATAAAAAGCGCGCATTGGCCGAAGGCATTTATAAGGACCGTACAAAAGAGGAATCATTAAAACTCACAGCGGATGACCTTACTGCGTTGTTTGAGCCGTTATAGAGCCGCTGATGAAATTCTCCATCATCATTCCGACCCTGAATGAACAAAAAACCATCCAGTCCTGCCTGTCCGCGTTACAGCCTTTACGAAACAACTGCGAGATTATCATTGTCGATGCCGGCAGCAATGACCAATCTATCACCAGTACCGCTTTAGCCGACAAGATCCTAACATCTGAAAAGGGCCGCGCCCGGCAAATGAACACAGGGGCAAGCCATGCCACAGGTGACATATTGATCTTCCTCCACGCCGATACCTATCTGCCCGACCATGCCCTGCAATTGATTGAACAACACATCGGCAGCAAACGGGTTTGGGGACGATTTGACATCCGATTAACCGGCGATCATTTCATGTTAAAAGTTATCGCCAGGATGATGAACTGGCGCTCCCGCCTGACCGGCATTGCCACTGGCGATCAGGTGATTTTTGTCACGAGGGAAGCGTTTGCGTCGGCGGGGCATTTCCCCGAAATAGCATTAATGGAAGACATTGCCTTAAGCAAGGCGCTGAAAAAAATCAATCCACCAATTTGTATTAATGCCAAGGTCACCAGCTCCGGCCGAAGATGGGAGCGCTACGGCATTTACAGTACCATACTGCTAATGTGGAGCCTGCGTCTGCGTTACTTCTTTGGCGCAGACCCGCAGCTATTGGCCGCACTTTATTCCAGGGGACAATTTTGGAAACCATAATCCGTTTAAGCGCAGCGCTAGGCATTTTCTGCATCATGATTTGCTGGGAATATTTCAGTCCCAGAAGAAACCTGCACATCAGCCGCAAACAGCGCTGGCCGGTTAACCTGGGGCTCGCCGCATTCAACATCGCGATAATGCGTTTGAGCATCGGCGGCCTCGCCTATCTGAGCGCCGTAACCGCCACAGGCCAAGGTTACGGCCTGCTAAACCAGTTGCCAATGCCTGAGTGGCTGTCGGTTATAGTGACTTTGCTGTTCCTTGATTTTGCCATTTACTGCCAGCATATTGTTTCGCACAAATGGCCGCTGCTTTGGCGTTTGCACCAGGTGCATCATACCGATCTGGAATTTGACGCCACCACCGCGGTGCGCTTTCACCCCCTGGAGATCATGATTTCCATGCTGTACAAGGTACTGTGCGTTTATTTGATCGGCGCCAACCCGTGGGCTGTCATCGCTTTTGAGATCATCCTCAACGGTGCCGCCACCTTTAACCACAGCAACATCGACATTCCACCGGCGATCGATAAAAAACTGCGCTGGCTGGTCATCACGCCGGACATGCACCGCATCCATCACTCGGCCATTCCGGCTGAAACCGACAGCAATTACGGATTTTCCATTTCCTGCTGGGACAGGCTGTGCAAAACCTACGTTGCAGAACCCAGGCAACCTCAAACGACTATGGCTATTGGCTTAAAGCCTTTCCGCCAACAACATGAATTAGGCTTTATGCAATTATTGCTGCTGCCATTTAAGGCGCTACGTAAACGATGAATTACAAATACCCCGATGCCGTCCTAATGATTTTCTGCAAAGCCCCGATTCCCGGCCAGGTTAAGACCCGCCTAATCCCGGAATTAACCGCCGAACAGGCAGCCGAACTTCATATCGAACTCAGCATAAAAACGCTGCAACGGGCAGTACAAAGCAACTTATGCCCAGTACAACTTTGGTGCACGCCAACGACCGACCATGACTTTTTTACAGCATCAAAAACCGCCTATTCGTTAGTTCTTAAGCAACAGCAAGGAGCCAATTTAGGCGAACGCATGCTCCACGCTTTTTGCTCGGCACTCGCCGACTACTCCCACGCCTTGCTAATGGGCTGCGATTGCCCGTCACTCACCGAACAGGATCTGGAACAAGCGTTAACCGCCTTAAGTCAGGAAAATGAAGTCGTGCTTGCCCCCGCAGAAGATGGCGGCTATGTAATGATCGGGCTCAACCAGCCCCACCCCGAACTCTTTGATAGCATGCCCTGGGGGACGGCGCGAGTGCTAAACCAAACCCGTGGCCGAATCAAACTCCATAAGCTTCGCCACCACGAACTGAGTGAGCAGTGGGATTTGGATACCCCAGAGGATTTGGAACGGTATCGCTTACTTCAAAACAATCGGACATAACAAACTGTTTGGAAAAATCCATGCAGGGGTCAGGTTCAAGATCCCATTTATACCTGAGGGCACAAGTGGAGGATTGCCTGGCGGCGAATCCGCCCTTCAGCCCTCGCTCAGAACGGGATATACCTCGCCACGTCTAATACGATCCTAGAACCGGAAAAACGGCCACTCAGGATCAAGCCCGAGCATGATTTGCCCGACTGACTCCAGCTTGCTTGTATTCAGAAAGCCGTGCTGAGTGATGACGTGAACGTCGCGGAAGTACCGCTCGAAGCTATATTCTTCGCGAATGCCCGAGGCGCCAGCAATCTCGTGGATGAGATCCACGGCCTGCGCGCATTCGAGCACGGCATGCGTCGAGGCCAGCTGCATTTTGCCTTTGAGTTTTACCGTAATGGGCCTGCCGGCTACGGCTTCCTGCCAGGCTTCCTCGAACGCTTCGAAGAAAAAGGCGCGGCTGGCGCCGAGCTTGGCTTCGGCCCTCGCGAGCTGCGATTGCACAACGGCATGGTCCTTGAGCGTCTTCGTGCCGAATG
>JBAZTN010000044.1:0-18530 GCA_041661895.1 Methylobacter sp.
CAGTAAAAAATGGACCATGCCTTTACATGACTGGAAAGCCGCTTTGAATCGGTTTAGTATTCAATTCGACGACCGAATGCCGAACCATTAACAAACTCCGTTTACACAAAATTCAGGACACCCTCGTTAATAGATAAAACGACGCTGGAGCTAGATAGCCTAGCGTTTTTTTGTGCCTGAAATGTTGGCAAGTGTTGCGGGGAATTTTTCCGGATAAATATTGACGGTTTTAGCTGTGCCATTGAGCAAACGCAGTTACAAACTGGTTACATTTCAAAGAAAACAAAAATTGGCCACAAACATAAATATGCAACCCTTTGATTTTTTGGAGCCAATGATGGGAGTCGAACCCACGACCTACTGATTACGAATCAGTTGCTCTACCAACTGAGCTACATCGGCTTTTATGCTAATAATACATTAGAGCAAGACTGCAAAACCATTTAAAACTTATCTATCGACTGGTAGTTATCCAGCATTCCCAGTCCATCGGCTACTGCTTTACAGGTAATTTTACCGTCATAGGTATTAATAGCTTTTATCAGCGATTTATCAGCCATTAAAGTCTCTTTCCCTACATCCGCAATTTTGAGAATATAAGGCAATGTCGCGTCGGCCAAGGCGATGGTAGACGTTCTTGGATAAGCGCCAGGCATATTGGCTACGCAATAATGTATGACGCCGTGCTTTATGAAGACGGGATCAGAATGTGTCGTTGGTCTTGATGTCTCTATACAGCCGCCCTGGTCAATGCTGACATCAACAACAACCGACCCTTCGGCCATTGACCTTATCATGTCTTCGCTGATTATTTTGGGTGCTTTGGCGCCATGAATCAGCACTGCTCCCACGACCACATCAGCGTCTTTTATATGCTCACTGATACTTTCAGGACTCGATAAAAAGAACTCTACATCCGGCAATAGTTCGTTTTTTATTTCGTGCATTTTCGCCGGATCAATGCCTGCAACAAACACATTGGCTCCCATACCACAGGCTACCTGAGCGGCATGCTGCCCCACCACGCCATCGCCAATGATTACGACTTTGCCATGCCTCATGCCCAGCACTTTGCCCAACTGCACTCCCTTACCCTGATTGAATCTGGCAAGATAATAACCGCCCATCAATGTTGCCATGTTGCCGGCAACGGCGCTCATCGGAGCAAGCAAAGGCAATCGCCCATGCTCATCTTCGAGCGTTTCGTAGGCAATCGCTATTGTGCCTTTTTTTAACAGTTCCTGCGTCAAACTCGGCATCACGCCAGCCAGATGAAAATAGGTAAAAATTATCTGCCGATCCAGATATTGGTATTCAGACTCCAACGGTTCCTTTACTTTGACCACCAGATCAACAGCCCAGGCAGCGGCGGCAGAAACCATCTGTGCCCCCGCCTTTTCATATTGTTCATTGGTAAAGCCCGACCCTAGTCCAGCGTCTAATTCAACATAAACTAGATGCCCTTTTTGAATTAAATAGCGAGCGCCGTCTGGTGTAATTGCAACGCGGCCTTCCTTAATTTTTATTTCTTTGGGGACGCCGATTTTCATTATATTAACCATCCTGTGCTACCATTTTCATGGCATGACTGAGTGCGCCAAACAAGGCAACCTCGGGGTTTGTGCATACTCTAGCTGATATTTTCTGCAACACTGATTGGGAACGTCCTTTGGACAAGAATCCACGCATAAACTCACCATCTTGCAGGACAGGTAAGATTTTTGCTCCGATGCCTCCTGCCAAATAAACGCCAGCATAAGGCAGACATTTAAGCGCTAAATTCCCTGATTCCGCGCCATAGATCCTGCAAAACAGTTTTAACGCTTCGACACACAAAGCGTCGCTTCCCGCAATACCCGCTTCGCCGATAACTGCAGCGGGATCACGTTCGGTCATTTGCTGTTCGGTTTCTGACTGTGCCGGCGCGCATTTAGTTTGTTTAAGGAATTGGTAAATGTTAATCAGGCCTTCACCGGATAGCAGCCTTTCATAACTGACATGCTCAGGGTACTTTTCTCTCAGGTAACCGAGCAAGGCTATTTCCTGTTCGCTATTAGGCGCAAAATCGGCATGGCCGCCTTCAGTCGCCATAACATGATATTTGGCACCATCCCACACAATAATAGCCTCACCCAATCCTGTGCCGGCGGCAAGCACAGCATGATTACCTTGTCGCCATTGAGCATCGGGATTTAATTCAACAAAACTCTGCTCCGGTGATTCCAGCAAGCCCCATGCAGTTGCCTCCAGATCATTCAACAACCAAACATTTTGCGTATTGACGCATTCGCCAATTTCTTCTCTATTCAACACCCACGGCAGATTTGTTGCTTCGCAGTTGCCTTTGACAATAGGGCCGGCTGCTCCAATGCAAACCGCTGTTATTTGTACGCCATCCACGTCACTTAGAAACGATTCCAATAAACCGATAAACGTTTGGTAATACGCACTGGGAAACTGCTCTTTTTTTAGACAGCGAAAACTATCGCCTTCAGCCTCAAACAGCGCCAAGATGGTTTTGGTACCGCCTACATCGCCAGCGAGAATCATCAATCACCTTTGTAACTGTTAAATATCTGGTAATGATTTTCGCGATCAAAGCTCATCACATTATAAGGCTCTTTTTTACCACCCATTTCCATACCGGGAGTACCAGCGGGCATACCGGGAACGGCTATCCCGACAACTTTAGGCTTGGTTTTCAGTAATGTTTTGATGTCATTTGCAGGCACATGGCCTTCGACCACATAACCGTCGACTATGGCGGTGTGGCAGGAGGCCATTTCCTGCGAAACGCCATATTTATTCTTTATCGCCTGCACGTCATTGGTAACGATGTCTTTTACATTGAAATTGTTTTGCTTTAAATGCTCCAGCCACTTGCCACAGCAACCACATGAGGGACTTCTATACACCACGATATCAATAGGCTTACTATCAGCGGTTTCCGCGCTAACGCCAACATTGATAACGAGCAAACACATTGCCAAAAAGGCTTTCAATATATTCATAACCATACTCTCTTTAATTACACATTAGTTAATTATGACTGGTGATAAGCCGGACTATACTCATGTACAGCATCAACCATCGCCTTAACATGATCAGGGTTCATATCTGGCAAAATTCCATGCCCCAAGTTGAATACATGACCAGAACCCGAACCGTATTTATGTAAAATGGTTTTTACTTTTTCGGTGATGATTTCAGGGTTGGCATAAAGAGAGACGGGATCCATATTACCCTGCAAGGCAACTTTGTCACCGACGCGAGTACGCGCCAAACCAATATCAGTCTGCCAATCCAGGCCCAGCGCATCATAGCCGGAATCGGCCATGGCTTCCAGCCAAAGCCCGCCGCCTTTGGTGAATAGAATTGTTGGGATCTGCTGTCCGCCTACATTGGTCTTAAGCAATGACCTGACTTGCTTGGCGTAATACAGGGAAAACTCGACATAATCTTCGGACGTCAGCATTCCGCCCCAAGTATCAAACAACATCACAGCCTGAGCGCCTGCCTCGATCTGCGCATTCAAATAAGCTGCTACCGATTGCGCCAGCTTGTCCAGCATGACATGCATCAACTTGGGCTGCTCATACATCATGCCTTTAACTTTCTGAAAACTCTTGCTGCTCCCACCTTCAACCATATAAGTTGCCAGTGTCCAGGGACTGCCGGAAAAGCCGATTAACGGCACACTGCCTTGCAATGCTTTTCTTATCAGCCGAACCGCATCCACTACATAACGCAAATCTGTTTCAGGATCAGGTATCGGCAATTTATTCACATCCGCCGCCGTTCTCACCGGACTGGTAAATTTAGGACCTTCTCCCTCAGTAAAATAAAGCCCTAAGCCCATGGCATCAGGTATGGTCAATATATCTGAAAACAAAATGGCCGCATCAAAATCAAAGCGTCGCAAAGGCTGCAGGGTGACTTCGCAGGCCAGTTCAGGATTGGTGCAAAGATTTAAAAAACTGCCGGCCTGCTCCCGGACCTTCCTGTATTCCGGCAAATATCGTCCTGCCTGCCGCATCATCCACACAGGTGTGCGATCAACAGATTGTTTTAATAATGCTCTAATAAAGGTATCGTTTTTTAATACAGTCATGTGTTTGATTATTCAAGTTAAGATATTGCAATGTTTAAAAATTTGCAGGGCTTCATCGTAGGGCCGGGCGCCCCCTACTTTATCTATTGTTTAAGTGAACTAATTTTCTTCGCCGATACATTACGGAATTCAGCGGATAAAGACTGCTTAACCGTATTTGCCAATTTGGCACTATTAAACGAACCATACAGCAAAATAAATGTTTCCTTGCCACCAACTACTTTCTTTACGGTTCTAAAGCCCTGCCCCAAGGCTGGATATTTTTTTCTAATATCTTTTAATGATGGCTGTTTAGATGACACCATGAGCTGTAACGTGTAATTATCAGACGGCTGCGATAATAGCCATCTAGACCCATCTTCCTGATGAATTTCGTTTTTTACTACGTTAGGAACTGCTGCCGGTTTGTTTTGTTCTTTCGGTGCCTGTAGTACTATCTTCGTCTTTTTAGGCGCAGACGGTACAGAATTCTTGATCGTTTTACTTAATTCCGCTTGCTTTTGCATCTCTTCGTTATGCAGAGGTTTCGCAACAAGGGGCAGGACAGTATCAGCCGCTTTACTTTCCTGCTTCTGACCAATGACAACCGAACTCTCTGCCGCAGGCGTAGCTTTTAGAGCGACCGATTCGCCACTAGGCGTATTTATTTCGGCTGAAGGCTCTAAATTCTCTTCATCTTCAGCCTCCGCTAACATATCTTCATTTATCTGCGTAGACTGCTCAGGCTGATTAATAACAGGCTGAACAGGCGGCGGCAGCTCAAATACTACGTGCGGTTCTGGCTGTGGTGGGGTAATTTCGATGCCACCCACTTTTTGCTCGACAGCAGCAGGGGTTATTTGTTGATTTTTTGATGAAGCCAGCCACTGAAAGCCAAGCGCTATAATAGCAATCGATATGGCAACCGCAACTATCAGTATCCATTTCAGTTTTCCACTTTTTTTAGCACTAAATAATCTGTCAAACTCGGCAACAACTCTTCCCGGAATGCCATTCGTTTTTTGATGAATATTCGAAATCATGCTTTCGCTGATTGCATTGCCTACAGGATGTAGGTAAGGGACGTGAGCAGGAGCGGAAGCTTTAACCGATCCTTCCACTGTGGGCTTTGTAGCTAAGTACTGTAAAAAATCACCGCATTGTTTTTTTGATAAACACGGAATTTCAACGATATAACAGTCATCAACAAGGCGATCCGATCCTCGTTTCATCTGCAATTGATCCTGCGTTAAGGCAAAGATCACACTTAACGCAGGATTTGCCTTTGCATATCGAATGATCATCGTTATCAATCCGGGCACTAATTCACCAGCATTATCGATAATCAACACTATTTGTTTATTTTGGTTTTGGTACTGTTCAAAAACCATTGGTAGCGAATCAACTGGTATATCAGTATTATCCTGCTTTATGAGCCGGGCTAGTTGGCCCTGAATCGCCTCAAAACTTAAGTTCGCATTACCCAATACAGGGCAATACCGCCATGATTCATCCTTACGCTCCTGAAAAAATTTCAGTAGCGTCGTTTTACCAATGCCTTCCGGACCACAGAGGACGAGGGGTTGGGTTAAATTGGAAGTCAACTGAACTAATGATTCAAGCTTCAGCATTCGTTCCTTGCTTATCAAAGAAGGAACAGTCGTATTTGTTTGATCACTCAACGGCTGCTTCCCTTAATAAGTAAAGATATCATCATCTACCATAGGTTCTAAGCGTCAGTTCTAATAGCTCTTGATCAACGTCTACAGGCAATGTTGCCGCCCCGATTTTGTTTAAAAGAATCAGTCTGATTTGACCATCTACATTTTTCTTGTCTACCGCCATTAATTCTAAAAACCGCTCTGAATCAATTTGTTCTGGCGGATTCACGGGCAACCTGGCTTTTCTAAATAACGCTATAATTCTTGCCACATCCGCATCATTTAACCAGCCTTTTCTTCTGGAGAGATCTGCGGCCTGGCAAGTGCCTATGGCGACCGCCTCACCATGCAGATATTCGCCATAACCAACGCCGGTTTCAATCGCATGGCCAAAGGTATGTCCCAAGTTCAACGTTGCCCTGATGCCGGTCTCGGTTTCGTCTTCTGCGACAATCTCCGCCTTATTACGACATGAGCGTTCGATGGCAAATGCCAATGCGGCTTTATCTCTAGCCAGCAAGGCGTCGATATTGTTTTCCAGCCATTCAAAGAATTCAGCGTCCCTGATCAGGCCGTACTTAATCACTTCGGCCAGACCTGCAGATAACTGACGGTCATCCAGCGTATCTAAAACATCGGCATCGGCGATAACACATTGCGGCTGGTAAAAGGCACCGATCATGTTTTTACCCAGAGGATGATTAACCCCGGTTTTGCCTCCCACCGAAGAATCAACTTGCGCCAGTAATGTCGTGGGTATCTGTAGAAAAGGGATGCCCCGTTGATAACACGCCGCTGCAAAACCGCCCATGTCACCAATAACACCGCCACCCAAAGCGATCAACGTGGCATTACGGCTAAACTTGCTGGCCAGCAGCTTATCAAAAATTTGAGTTACGTAGTCTAAGGTCTTGAATTGCTCGCCGTCGGGTAATACCACTGTTTCGACGATATAACCCTGCAAGTTTTTTAAAACCGCATCCAGATACAATGGTGCAATGGTTTCATTGGTGACGACAACAACCTGCCTGGACTTTATATGCTTTACCAATAGCTCAGATTGGCTCAATAGATCAGAGCCTATATAAATCGGGTAACTGCGATCACCTAATTCCACCTGTAATTTTTTCATATTTATTAACGCTTGGAGGCCGGATAACTTGTAGGTCGAATTACTAACGATTAACTGAGTTGTATGCTTCTAAGATAAGAGTGACAACCTCTTTGCTTTGCATGACGCCCGTGTCAACTTTAAAGTCAGCGCAAGACAAATAAAGCGGCTCACGCTGTGCGAATAAGGTTTCTATGCGATCTTTGGGATTGTCAGTTTTCAGCAGTGGCCGTTGTGTATCCCTGCGCGTCCGCTCCAAAATTCGTTCCACTGAACATTGCAAATAGACAATGAAGCCATTTTCTTTTAATAATCGGCGATTTTCTTCTCGCAAAATTGCACCACCGCCGGTAGCCAGCACTATGCCATCCATCTGCGTCAACTCCTGGATCATTTTCTGCTCCCGGTCTCTGAATCCTTCTTCGCCTTCAAATTCAAAAATAGTTGGAATATCAACGCCGGTTCTTTCTTCAATCGCCTTGTCACTGTCATAAAAAGGCAATTTAAGAGTCCTCGCCAACTGCCGCCCTATCGTGGTTTTTCCTGCACCCATGAGGCCGACTAAATATATATTTTCTGATCGCGTCATGAGCTACTCTGCTATAAATTAAGGCATTAAAAAAGGGGCATTATGCCCCTTTTTTGCTCCAAGTAGAAGCCATCAATCGCTTGCTAAATTTTCTTTAACAATTTTCGGCGTTATAAAAATCAGCAATTCCTTTTTTAAATCCTGATTAAATGTTCTCTTGAATAAAAATCCTATGCCCGGCAAATCGGCAAAGAATGGCACTTTATTAGTGGTATTTTTTTGATCCCCTTCAAAGACTCCTCCCAGCACAACCGTCTCTCCATCCTTCACTTGCACACTGGTTTTGAGCTCCCGCTTGTCAATCAACCTATCACCCAGATCTGTCACGACCTCTCCTAAAGTGTTTTTGGTAATATATAAACCCATAATCACATTGCCGTTGGGGGTTATTTGCGGCAATACACCTAATTGTAATACCGCATCGACAAATGTAGTATTTGTTCCGTTATTACCGCTTGAAGATAAATACGGGATTTTAGCCCCCTGTTGTATCGATGCCAGACAGCGGTCGGATGTCATGACTCTTGGATTGGAAACCAGCTCGCCACGACCTTCGTCCTGTAACGCTGACAGTTCAAGGTTAAGCACGTAGTCCGCGCCTCTTGCCAGCGTCATCCCTAATGCGCCATAGGGGTTACCTGTTGCCGCTGCCGCACCGAGATCCACCAGCCTGTCATTCAGGGTACCTATATTACCATCTTCATCAGGCCTAAGATTGCCATTACCTTTGGTTCCTTTTCCGCCTACGGCAAAAGTTTTGCCGCTTCCGACATCAGCTGCTTTCGCCACACCAAACTTAACGCCCAGCTCTCTCGCAAAGTCATTGTTAGCAATAACTATTCTTGATTCAATCATCACCTGGCGCACAGGCACATCCAGCTTGCGAATCAGTTTCTTCACTTCCTCCAGGCGTTTTGTTGTCTCACGAACAATTAAAGTATTGGTTCTTGAATCGACAACGGCAGAACCTCGAGGAGAAAGTAAGATCATCTTATCTCCTTGACCTTGACCTTGACCTTGATCTTGACTTTGACCTGGGTTTTGATCTTGAGTCTGGTATTGACCTTGATTTTGACCCTGGCCTTGCATCTGGTTTTGCCCTTGTCCCGAGCCAGAGCCAGAGGATCCACCAGATGAAGAAAAGTCAGACGCGGTTACCTTGGAACAACTGCCAATAGCGCTTGCATCTTGTCCATACAACAAATTTCTAAAATCTTCTGCTTTGGCGTAATTGATTTTAAGATATTCGGTCACCAGTGGATCCAATTGCTCAACCACTGCATCTGTTTCCTGCTGCTTCTTTTTATAATCCTTAATTTTGTCCAAAGGTGAAATCAACGTAACATTGCCTGTCTCAAACTTGCCCAGTTCTTTGGTCATCATAATGAAGTCTAATGCTTCATCCCAGGGCACATCATCCAGTTTTAAAGTAATAGCGCCTTTAACATCATCACCGGCAACCACATTCTGTCCGGTAAATTCAGCCAGAATTGCAATGACGCTGCGTATTTCAATTTCCTGAAAGTTTAAAGACAACCTGTCGCCAGTATATTTTGCCCGCGACCTGTCCAACGCTTCTTTTTCTTCATTGCTTAAAGGACGAAATTCAACAGTCAGCAAGCCCTCAGACTGAAACACGGAATAATCGTAAAGATCATTTTGCATGGACACTGTAATGGTGGTTTCCTTATTGGACGAAACCGTATCAATAAACTTAACAGGCGTTGCAAACTCGGAAACATCCAGTCTTTTAGACAAGCTTTCAGACAATTGGGTGTTTAGAAAATTTATAACGACTTTACCGCCTTCTTCTCTGGAATTAACGATAGTATTAGGATTAGCTAGAGTAACTAATATACGTCCTTCACCCTTATCGCCGCGTTTAAAATCAAACCCGCTAATAGCCTGCGAAGGTATTAATGCCGCAACCACTGCATTGGTTGCCTTCATTGGAACAGGCGCAGTAACAGGTGATGTTTTTTGAGCCGTGGGTTTAAATGAAGCAGGCATCACAGATTTTGCACGAGTTAACGTTAGCAGTACTTTATTGCCAACCACCTTGGTTTCAAACGGCGTCGACTCAATTAGATTAATAACAACACGCACCCTGCCAGCCGCTTCCACTACATAAACACTGCTCGCCGCACCCTGATTTATTGGGTACATTTTTTTAGCTAATGCGTTTTTTACTCCGGAAAAATCCAGTGCAATCCTCGCTGGGTTATCCGTCTTAAATATTTTAGGTGCAACAGCAGGCCCCGACATTTCCATTTGTACCTGCAGTTTATCTCCGGCCTGTGTCGAGAAATCTATTCCCGATAAAGCCAAATCTTCGGCTCTGACAGATGCCATTTGGAATAAAAATATAAATAGAACTAAGCCAATGCGTACATATAAAGACCGCTCCGTTTTATCTTGTATTCCATGGGAATCCATCACCATACTGCCTTGTTTATTAATC
Organism: Methylobacter sp.; assembly: GCA_041661895.1. GTDB lineage: Bacteria > Pseudomonadota > Gammaproteobacteria > Methylococcales > Methylomonadaceae > Methylobacter_A. The sequence goes on from JBAZTN010000044.1 coordinate 9,913, forward strand.
ATTTTTTATCCTCAAATCACTCTGCCAGAGCCAATGATGTTTGCTGTTCTCGCCACGTTCCCGGTTTATCAGGAACTATTTCCATTAATTCAATTTTATCGTTAAGTATGCGTATGATTTTTCCATGATTTTTACCCATATAATTCCCAACTTGAACACGATAAATTGTCCCGTCACTCGCTTTTACCAAGCCCCACAAGCTCGACTGCATATTTACAGTACCGACCATTTTTAAGCCATCCAAAGGGAAGGCTTCTAATTCCTCTTTACGACGAGAGGTATCTGGTCTTATCCCGCTACCCTTTGAAACATCTGCTCCATCAGTCTGTTCTGGCTGATCAAGTGGCTTGAACGGATCACGTAGCCCTTCCGGCTTAAATATAAAGGGTTCGATCACCTTAATTTCAGGCAATGGCTTAATTGGCTCTTTAGGTCTAGTCTTAACTGCTGCGATATATTGATTTAAATCTGAAAAATCGTTACTACAGCCTGCTAATAGAGTAAAAAAAACGATGTAACTTACGACCGCCAGGGATGAAGGGAGTGTCATAATCGGTAAGGACCCGATGCGATTCTGTAATCCTAGTCGTTTGCCATTTATCAAGGGTTGCTTATTGCGCTCCATTATTTTCGCCCTCTTTTCTTTTTGGCTTCTGCGCCTTCTGTAGCATCTCCCGTACCTTCGTTATAGGTTTTTACCGTTGCATTCATTATCATCTCCCCTTCCTTGCCTGCCTTTACTTCGGGAACGATATTGACATCATGTACAGTAACAATTCTGGGCAAAGAAGCTAATCCACTCACAAATAAGCCAAGCTCCTCATATTTACCTATAACCTGAATGCTAATCGGCAATTCTGAATAGAAATCCTTACGAATCGGAGCACTGGGCTTGAATAATCTAAATTCCAGACCGCTGCCTAACCCCGTTTGTGAAATATCCACCAACAGGCTTGCTACCTCTTCTTCTGTGGGCATTTGCCGGATCATTTCATACAGCTGTACTTCAATTTGCGCCAGTTGATCTTTGTAATCCTGAAGATTGACCGCTTTCTTTTGTTTCGTCTCAAATGAAGTCTTCAGTTCCAGCTCTTTCTTCTCAGCAGCATCGAGCGCCGCCAATTGATCAAGCGTATCGTAGTAAACACCTCCACCTGCAACCAAAGCGCATACTATAAAAATTATTGCTGCTTTAATGGGTAAGGGCCACGCGCCTGCCTCATTAAAGTCCCAATTAATTTCTGACAAATCCATTTAGTTGCCTCCTTGCGCAGCTTGTGCATTTTTATTACCTTGCTTTGCATGCATGGTGAAATCGCTTAACAGTTCAAGCTTGGCCTTATCCGGTGACTGAATCACATCAAGCTTTGGCGTATGCATCCAGGAGGATGCTTCAATGGCGTTCATGAAAGTGGAAATCCGTGCATTTGATTGTGACTTGCCGTCGAATGTCAGATCCGCTCCTACCTGGGTGAATTTTGTAAGAAAAACTCCGTCAGGCGTGGTTTTAGGAAGTTCATCGAACAAATGCACAATCTCAGGACGGCTTTCCTGTAATTTTTGAATCAGATCTATTTTGGACAGTAACTTACTTTTCTTTTCTTCAATACTACTAATCTCGGTAATTTTTTTATCTAATAATGCTATTTCGTCTTGCAGTATTTTATTTCTTTGTTCCTGATGCTCTTGCAATCCATTGATATATAAATGAACTCCGCCAAAAGCAAGCGTTGTCCAAAGAACCGCAACTCCAAGAGCATTTAAAAAATCTTGTTTTTTCTGCGCACGCAGCTCTTCTCGCCAGGGGAGTAAATTGATTCTTGCCATTAGTCAAAGCTCCTCAATGCCAACCCGCAAGCAATCATCATTGCAGACGCATCATTGCTCAATGCATGGGGCGTGACCCTATTGGATAGCGTCATATTTATAAACGGGTTGGCAATAATTGCAGGCACGCCAATTGTTTGCTGAACCAGCTTGTCAATACCGGGTATTGACGCACACCCTCCCGATAAAATAATGCTATCAATACGTCTATTTGCACTCGATGAAACAAAAAATTGTATTGACCGTTGAATTTGCTGAACCATGGCTCTTTTAAATGGCTCAAGCACATCCGTTGTATAATTGTCCGGCAATCCGCCAATTTTTTTTGCCAAACCGGCCTCTTCGTAAGTAAGTCCGTACCGGCGCTGAATCTCTTCATCCAACTGCTTACCTCCAAACCCCTGCTCTCTTGTATACACGGTCCGGGAGTTATAGAGCACATTCAACGTTGTCATAGTTGCCCCTATATCCACGATGGCAATAGCTTGACCTTCTGTTGAATCTGGCAATTGATCAACCAGTAATGCAAATGCATTTTCCATTGCAAATGCTTCAACATCGACAATCTTGGCTTTTAATCCTGCCTTTGCTAAGGCTTCAACCCGATCTTCAACGATCTCTTTTCTCGATGCCGCAAGCAGTACATCAACCATTTCCGGATTAATTTCATTCTGACCTTGCACTTCAAAATCGAAATTAACTTCATCGAGTGAATAAGGCACATACTGGTCCGCTTCAACCATGATTTGCTCTTCCATCTCATCATCAGTTAATGAAGCTGGCATCGCTATCATTTTTGTCATCACTGAAGACCCTGCAACCGCCACAGCCGCCTGTTTTAGCTTTGACCCGGATTGCTTATAGGCCATTTTTATGGCATCAGATATGACATCAATATTAGCTATATTTTTATCAAAAACAGCATCTTGTGGCAAAGGTACTACAGCGTAACTCTCAACCCGGTAGCGCGTTCCTGCTTTACTCAATTCGAGTAACTTTATAGCCGCTGTACTTATATCGACACCAATAACAGCACTCTGTTTCTGATTAAACCAGCTCATGATCAGCCCTTGAATAACTTAATAATTTATGCGTTTGATAGGTTGCTATGGCTGTTTCTCGTCTATAATCAGCAACCATAAAACTTATTTACTGGCTTGAGTATAGTAGTCTTTTTTATTTTGACATTTAAAAAGGGAATTTTATTTACTTGAAATATTGATTCCTTCTACCAAAATTCATTTTCAATCTTTATTTAACGTAAAATGATAATTTCTACATAGCCATGTTGTTTCCCAGGATTATTTGTGACTAAAAAATCACTGAGCAGACGAATACTAAAATGGTTCGCTATTTTTTTTATATTCACTAGTGTAAGTACGCTAATTTCCGGCTATTTTTTATATACTCATCTATCAGCCGACTTGCCTGATATCAAGACTCTGCACAATGTGCAGTATCAAATACCTTTAAGCATTTACACTAAAGATAACCTTCTGATTGCACAATTTGGGGAGAAAAAACGTTCCCCTGTTAATATTGAAGATGTTCCTAAACAGCTTATCAATGCATTCCTTGCCTCAGAAGATGACAGTTTTTTTGGACACGCGGGGGTCGACTTTAAAGGCCTGTTTAGAGCAGGCTTGCAACTCGCATTAACCGGAAAAAAGAAACAAGGTGGCAGTACTATCACCATGCAGGTTACCCGTAACTTCCTGCTTAGCAGCGAGAAGACCTACACACGCAAACTTAAGGAAATCATGCTGGCGTTGGCAATGGAACGCGAGTATTCCAAAAATCAGATTCTTGAGCTTTATTTAAATCAAATCTTCATGGGCCACAGAGCCTATGGCATAGCCGCAGCTGCTCAAGTTTATTACGGCAAATCGCTGAATGAACTTACCCTTGCCGAACAAGCCATGATTGCCGGGCTTCCAAAGGCGCCATCAACATATAACCCCATCACCAATGAATCACGAGCCATTCAAAGACGAAACTATGTGTTACACCGGATGCTGGAGCTTAATTACATAACTCAGCAGGAATATGAAAACGCATCAAAGAAGCCTTCTACCGCGAAAGTGCAGTATGTTTCACCCGAAATTTCAGCCCCTTATTTAGCTGAAATGGTTAGGCAAAAAATTCTTGAACTCTACAGCGACCAGGCATACACATCTGGATTCAAAGTCTATACATCGATAAGCGGGCCACTGCAAACTGCCGCAAACAAGGCTCTTGAGAATACGCTACATGCCTATGATGAACGCCACGGATACAGATCAAAACATCGTTCAATCATTAACAATGATGATCTTTTCATCGATATGCCTGTCGTAGGCGACACATTACCTGCTCTTGTTCTACGCGTAAATAACAGCCGCGCAACTGCTAAACTTCAAAATGATGTTGTCATCGAATTACCTTGGGAAAACATTAAATGGGCTGGCAATGCTATTGGGAGCATTCTAAAAACCGGCGACATCATTCACGTACGCCAGTTACAAAATAAGACTTGGGCTTTAGCGCAAATACCCAGAGCAGAAGGTGCGTTTGTCTCCTTAAACCCTACCAATGGCGCAATTTTAGCGTTAACCGGCGGGTTCGACTTTTCCCGCAACAAATACAATCGGGCAACACAATCCAAGAGACAACCGGGTTCAGGCTTTAAACCAATTATTTACACAACGGCACTGGAACAAGGCTACACGACAGCCAGTATTATCAACGATGCTCCCATAGTCATTGACAACCCGGGGCAAGAAACCGAGTGGCGGCCTGAAAACTACAGCAAAAAGTTCTATGGTCCGACCCGTCTTAGAACGGCTTTAACTCACTCAAGAAATATCATATCCATTCGCTTATTAAAAGAAATGGGCGTTGATAAAGCCATTGCCACTGCGAAGCGCTTTGGCTTTACTGAAGACCAATTACCCAAAACGCTATCCTTGGCATTGGGCAGTGGCGATGCCACTGCCCTACAGCTGGCTCAGGTTTATGCCACATTTGCCAATGGTGGCTTTCTCATCAAGCCTTATTTTATTGAACGCATTGAATCCGATGAGGGTGAAATTCTTTATCAGGCCAAACCTAAAATCGCCTGCCCTTCTTGCGACAGTAATCAGGAATCAAACCCTATCTATGCGACAAGAATTATTGCGCCAAGAATTAATTTTCTTATGAATACCTTATTAAGAGATGTCGTGCAATTTGGCACCGCAACAGGCGCAAAAGTGCTAGGCAGGCAAGATCTTGCTGGGAAAACCGGAACAACAAATGAACAACGGGACGCCTGGTTTAATGGTTATACGCAGTCAAACGTAGCAATTGCATGGGTTGGATTTGATGATTTCTCACCGCTGGGAAACCGTGAAACAGGCGGAGTAACTGCGTTACCGATGTGGGTTGAGTTTATGCGGACAGCGTTGAAAGGCACGCCGGAAACTCCACTTGAAGTGCCCGAAGGAATTGCTAAGGCATTTATAGATCCTGCAACAGGTATGTTAACGCCTGAAACGAATAAGGCCGGGGTATGGGAGTTTTTTCAGGCTGAGCTTGCGCCAAAAAGTTTTGCTCCGCCTGCCGGTAATGCGGTAACTGATAATCAGCACGATGAAAAACTGACTGAAGAACTGTTTTAGAAAGTTTAATGTTTTGCGTGAATAAGGTTTTGATGTAAATAAGCAGGTGGTGGGCGGCTTCAGCCGCCCACCACAACACATTAACTCAACTTAACTTGCCATGACATTGTTTAAACTTCTTCCCTGAACCGCAAGGACAAGGATCGTTGCGACCCACTTTATTGCCATCTCTGACAAATGGTTGATCTGCTGTTTCTTGCTCAGAAGCCTGCGCAAACTCATCATGCTCCTGCAAAGCCGACACTTCCGCATGCTCAAAATGCATCTTTACGGGTGCCTGCCTTTGTTGATCAATGGCCTGAACATCTTCTTCCTGTCTGACCTGAACTTTGAACAAAATTTCTATCACTTCATATTTGATATGCTCAAGAAGATTGGTAAACATTTCAAAAGCTTCGCGCTTGTATTCCTGTTTGGGATCTTTTTGCGCATAACCTCTAAAGTGAATGCCCTGGCGTAAATAATCCATCGCCGCCAGATGCTCTTTCCAGCTGTTATCCAACACCTGCAGCATCACTGATTTTTCAAAATGTTGAAGCACTTCTTTAGACATCTGCTGTTCTTTGTCTTTATGGCTCTGCTCCAGAATATCGATTATCCGTTTCCGCAAAGACTCTTCTTGCAGAGAATGATCATCAGCTAGCATTTTACGCACTGGAATTTCAACGTTAAATTCCTGATACAGATGGTCTTCCAGACCCTTTGTATCCCACTGCTCCACCATGGTTCTTGTCGGGATATACTGAGTAATCACATTATTGATAACATCCTTACGTATAGCAGTGATAATGTCGGAAATGTCCTCCGCCGCCATCAGTTCATTACGCTGCGCGTATACGACTTTACGCTGATCATTGGCGACATCGTCATAAGCAAGGATTTCTTTACGTATGTCAAAGTTGCGTCCTTCGACCTTGCGCTGGGCATTTTCAATAGATCGGGTTACCCAGGGATGCTCTATAGCTTCACCATTACCCATGCCTAACTTCTTCATTAAACCGGCCACGCGATCGGATGCAAATATACGCATCAAATCATCTTCTAATGACAGGTAAAAACGGGTTGAACCAGGGTCGCCCTGCCGACCGGAACGACCTCTTAATTGATTGTCAATACGACGCGATTCATGGCGCTCTGAACCAATTACGTGCAATCCACCATTGGCAATAACCTGTTCGTGTCTGTCCAGCCAGGCTCCACGTACTTTTTCTTTTTCAGCGCCACTGGCATCATCTTCGCCTAATACAGCCAGCTCTGCTTCCAAACTACCACCAAGAACAATATCGGTACCTCGTCCGGCCATATTGGTAGCAATGGTGACCGCACCCGGCATACCGGCCTGCTCAATGATGTGCGCTTCACGCTCATGTTGTTTGGCGTTAAGCACTTCGTGTTTAATGCCTTGTTTTTTCAACAATGCAGAAATCCGCTCGGAATTTTCAATCGAAGTAGTTCCCACCAATACCGGCTGGCCACGGCTAACACACTCTTTAATATCTTCGGCAACGGCAAGATATTTCTCGTCTGCAGTCAGGTAAACCACGTCGCCCAAATCCCTGCGAATCATGTTGCGGTGCGTAGGAATCACGACCACTTCAAGACCGTAAATTTTGTTCAGTTCGAACGCTTCCGTATCTGCAGTACCAGTCATCCCTGACAACTTGTCGTACAAGCGGAAATAGTTCTGGAAGGTAATCGATGCCAGCGTCTGATTTTCATTTTGGATGGCAACACCCTCTTTCGCTTCAATAGCCTGATGCAAACCCTCTGACCAGCGACGTCCCTGCATGATCCGGCCGGTAAATTCATCGACGATAATAACTTCATTATTCGCGACGATGTAATCGACATCTTTTTTGAACAAGACATACGCACGCAATGAAGCGCTCAGATAATGCATCAGGCGAATATTAGTCGCGTCATATAGGCTGGTTCCTTCAGCCATCAAGCCATGCTCCGCCATTAAACGTTCAACCCGTTCATGGCCTTCTTCGGTCAGATAAAGCTGGCGTACTTTTTCATCTACTGAATAATCACCTGACTCGCCTTCTTTTTCCTGCTTGGTCAGGAAGGGAATGATCTTATTAACTTTGACATATATTTCGGTGCTTTCTTCGGTAGGCCCGGAGATAATCAGCGGTGTTCTAGCCTCATCGATAAGGATGGAATCCACCTCATCAACAATAGCAAAACTCAAATCCCGCTGAACTTTCTGTTCCAGACTAAAAGCCATATTGTCGCGCAGATAATCAAAGCCGAATTCGTTGTTGGTGCCATAAGTGATGTCTGCCGCATAAGCTTCGCGTCTTTCGCTGTTTTCCAACTGACTAACTATTACGCCGGTAGTCATCCCCAGGAAAGCATAAAGCCTGCCCATCCATTCAGAGTCGCGCTTAGCTAGATAGTCGTTAACCGTGACCACATGAACACCCCGTCCAGGCAAGGCGTTCAAATAAGCCGCCAATGTCGCCATCAGAGTCTTACCTTCACCGGTTTTCATTTCAGCAATTTTGCCGTCATGAAGTATCATGCCGCCAATCAACTGCACATCAAAATGACGCATACCAAAGACTCGCGAAGAAGCTTCTCGGACTGTCGCAAAAGCTTCTGGAATCAGATTATCCAGTTTTTCACCTCGCGCCAGACGATCACGAAACTCCTGGGTTTTTGCTTTTAACGCATCATCAGATAATTTTTCGTATTCCGAAGCAAGTGTATTGATCTTTTTGACCAACGTCCTTTTCTTCTTTACCAGCCTGTCGTTACGGCTCCCTACAACTAGTCTAACCAATTTACCCAGCATGTTTTTTTCCGGTATGAATTTAGTAAATGATTGAATCAAAGCGTTGGATTATATACTGTCTAATCTATTAGTTACAGATAAAAACACCCTTTACCCCCACCGACAAAAGGCTTTAGCATTAACGAATAAACATTCAAACCATACAATCAGGATAGATTACAAAACTATGCCTGACGTTCTCAGTTATTCGATGTACTAGCGAATTATTGTGAATTAGATTCGGAACAGTCACATATCATTCCCTAGACTATCGACTCAGCATCCAGAGCTTAAGAAATAAAGAAGGATCAATTATTACTGTTTTTTAGACTATGAGTTGGAATAGCAAAGTCAGTTGAATGCATCATCCC
>JBAZTN010000045.1:0-17955 GCA_041661895.1 Methylobacter sp.
CTGTTAATTATCAAGAAAAAGCTTATGCAGCCGGTAAAATTCCAGGCGGTTTTTTTAAGAGAGAAGGACGTCCTAGTGAAAAAGAGACATTAACGTCTCGTCTGATTGATCGGCCTATTCGTCCTTTATTCCCTGAGGGTTATACCCACGAAGTTCAGATTATTGCGACAGTTATTTCACTGAATCCTGAAGTTGATCCTGAAATTCCTGCATTATTGGGTGCCTCTGCTGCTTTGGCAGTTTCAGGCTTACCTTTTAATGGCCCCATCGGCGCTGCCACTGTTGGTTATAAGGAAGGCAGCTATTTGCTAAATCCAACCGCGGCTACCTTAAAAGAGTCACAACTGGAATTGGTTGTTGCCGGTACTGCACACGCCGTATTAATGGTTGAATCTGAAGCTGATAACTTGTCAGAAGAAGTGATGCTGGGCGCGGTTTTGTTCGGACACGAGCAAATGCAGGTTGCCATCAATGCCATTATTGAATTTTCTCAAGCAGCTGGCGCTGGCATCGTTGAGTGGATAGCTCCTGAAACCGATGCTGAACTTAAAAAACTGGTAACAGCTGAAGTTGAAGAAGGCATTAAAGCCGCTTATCAAATCGCCGAGAAACTGGTTAGACAAGAGCATTTAAAAACGCTTAGAAACTCTGTAGTTGAAAAACTGGTAGCGAATGGCGAGTATGCAGAAAAGGACATACGCGGCATTATCGAACACTTGGAATACCGTATTGTTCGCAACGCCATTCTCAACGAAAGCAAGCGTATTGATGGCCGCGCTTTAGACAAGATCAGACCGATTACAGTCAGAACCGGCGTACTTCCAAGAACTCATGGTTCCGCATTGTTTACCCGTGGCGAAACACAGGCTTTAGTGGTTGCAACACTGGGCACACAACGCGATGCACAGATCATTGATGCCTTGGCCGGTGAATATAAAGAACCGTTCATGTTGCATTACAACTTCCCTCCGTACAGCGTTGGTGAAACAGGTTTCGTGGGATCACCAAAACGTCGTGAGATTGGCCATGGTCGTTTGGCGAAACGTGGCGTTGCTGCTGTGTTGCCCAATATGGATGAATTTCCTTACACCATTCGCGTGGTTTCTGAAATCACTGAATCCAATGGTTCAAGTTCTATGGCTTCTGTCTGCGGCAGCAGCTTGGCATTAATGGATGCTGGTGTGCCCATTAAATCACCTGTTGCGGGTATCGCAATGGGCTTGATTAAAGAAGGCGATAGCTTCGTGGTTTTGTCTGACATTATGGGTGATGAAGATCACTTGGGCGATATGGACTTCAAGGTCGCAGGATCAGTAGACGGTATTACCGCGCTGCAAATGGATATCAAAATAGAGGGCATTACCGCTGAAATCATGAAGTCTGCTCTGGATCAAGCGAAACATGGTCGTTTGCATATTCTGGGTGAAATGAACAAGGCATTGTCTTCGACACGTGAAGAAATGTCTGACTTTGCTCCGCGTATCATCACCTTTAAAATCGATCCTGCCAAAATCCGTGAAGTTATCGGTAAAGGCGGAGCTACTATTCGCAGCATTACTGAACAAACCGGTGCCAGCGTTGATTTAACTGATGACGGTATCGTTAAAGTTGCTTCAGTTGATAAAGCGGCTGGTGAAGAAGCGCGTCGCCTTATCGAAGAAATTACCGCTGAAGTTGAAGTCGGTAAAGTCTACGAAGGTAAAGTGGTCAGATTAATGGACTTCGGCGCTTTCGTCACGATTCTTCCCGGTAAAGATGGTCTGGTTCATATTTCACAAATTACCGATGAGCATGTTGATAAAGTTAGCGACAAGCTGGCTGAAGGCGATGTGGTTAAGGTTAAAGTACTTGAAATTGACCGTCAGGGCAGAGTCAGATTAAGTATGAAAGAAGTAGAAGCGGAATAAGCAATAATATCTAGCTGTTCTTCATAAGAGGGCAGCTTTTATTGCATATAAAAAAGGGATTGTGATTGATTACTCACAATCCCTTTTTTGTTTTATGCTTAATGTTGATTTCCAAGCATATGGAGGTTCTTGCGGCCTCCATTATACTGAGTTGATACTAAGAGTTACGCCGCGTAATGCGTTTCTATATAGCGTTGCACGATTTCCTGGAACTCTTCGGCGATTCTGTCGCCTTTAAGCGTTACCGTTTTTTCGCCATCTTCATAAACGGGCGCTACCGGAGATTCACCGGTGCCGGGCAGGCTGATGCCGATATTGGCGTTTTTACTTTCGCCCGGACCGTTAACCACACAGCCCATGACTGCGACTTCCATGGTTTCAACGCCCGGATATTGGGTGCGCCATACCGGCATTTGATCGCGTAAATAGGTTTGAATGTCCATTGCTAATTTCTGGAAATAATCGCTGGTAGTACGACCGCAACCGGGGCAGGAGATAACCATAGGCGTGAATGAACGGAATCCCATTGTTTGCAGGATTTCCTGTCCAACAATAACTTCCTGAGTTCTGGATGAACCCGGTTCAGGAGTCAAAGAAATACGGATGGTATCGCCTATACCCTGTTGCATCAACACCGACAAAGCAGCGGCTGAAGAGACTATGCCTTTGGAGCCCATACCGGCTTCGGTAAGACCCAGATGCAAAGCATAATCACAACGGCTGGACAGATCCTGATAAATGGCGATCAGTTCCTGTACGTTACTGATCTTGCAGGAAAGAATGATTTTATTTTTGCCCAAGCCGATTTCCTCGGCTTTGGCGGCGCTTTCAAGCGCAGATAGCACTATCGCTTTACGGGTTACGGAGGCCAATGGCTCAGGAGTTTTCAGGCTTCTGTTTTCATCCAGTAAACGGGTCAGTACAGATTGATCGAGACTGCCGCCATTGACGCCGATGCGTACAGGCTTGTCGTACTGGCAGGCAAATTCAATCATTTGCTGGAACTGTGGGTCACGGCTTTTACCGCGGCCTACGTTACCCGGATTGATACGGTACTTGCCCAAAGCCTGAGCGCAGTCCGGATATTTTTCCAGCAGTTTGTGGCCGTTAAAATGAAAATCGCCGACGATGGGAGTCGAGTTGCCTTTTTTATCCAATTGGTTGCGGATTTCGGAAACGGCTGCCGCCGCTTCTTCGGAATTGACCGTGATGCGGACAAGTTCGGAACCTGCGGTGGCCAGTTCGATGATTTGGTTAACGGTCGCCGTAATGTTGGCGGTATCCGTATTAGTCATTGATTGAATGACGATAGGAGCGCCGCCTCCAACTTTAACATCGCCGACTAAAACTTGATGGGTAATTTTTCTAAGGCTGATAGACATACGAATCTTTTGGAAAAGGTTACAGTTATTTGAAAGAATGTTGCCAAATTATACGCCTATAGAGTGTATTGAGTAGAATTTAGTGTGAGGATTAATTATTTTTCCGATATACATTTGGAGATTGGCGGACTGGAAGCGCCGGATATAATGATGCTGACAGCTCGAGTCGGGAGTCACGCTGATTTTTGTCGCCATTTTGAGTGTTATTGTTTTGTTTTAATAATTCCGACTGCCGGGCAAAACTTAAAGCGGTGGATTTAACGTATAATAAGCTTATTTTATCCGGCTGTTTTTGATGTCCACTCTCGATCTAATCAAGCAACTCACCCATCAGTTACCGCATTGTCTTAACCAGGACAGGCACGTATTAAAGCGACAGTTAGACCGCTGCCGCAGCAAAAAATCACCGGAAGAATTGAACGTGCTGGCAAGCCGCATTGAAAGGTCAGTTGCGGCCAGAAACAAACGTCTCTCCAGTATTCCTCCGCTTACATTCCCTGATTTGCCGGTCACCGGCAAAAAAGATGACATCGCCAAACTGATACAGGAAAATCAGGTGGTGATTGTTTGCGGTGAAACCGGCTCAGGTAAAACCACGCAGTTGCCCAAGATTTGTCTGTCTCTAGGTCGTGGCGCAGCAGGGTTTATCGGCCATACCCAGCCACGGCGGATTGCCGCGCGCACCGTCGCCGACCGCATCGCGGAAGAACTCGGCGAACCGATGGGTAAGTCGGTGGGTTACAAAATCCGCTTTAACGATAAAACCCACGCCGAATCGCTGGTCAAACTGATGACTGACGGTATTTTGCTGGCTGAGTCGCAAAACGATCCCTACCTGAACCAATACGACACTATCATCATCGATGAGGCGCATGAGCGCAGCTTAAACATCGATTTCCTGATCGGTTACATGAAATGGCTGCTGCCCAAACGGCCTGATTTAAAGCTGATCATCACCTCGGCAACCATCGATACGGAACGTTTTTCCACGCATTTTAATAATGCGCCGATTATCGAGGTTTCAGGCCGAACTTATCCGGTGGATATACGTTACCGGCCCATCGTTCCGAAGGAGGAGGTTGACGGCGAGAAAGCAACCGATGAAACCGGTGACGATCTGCAAAACGCGATACTCGATGCCGTTGACGAGCTGTACCGGGACCTGCGCGGCGACATCCTGATTTTCCTCAGCGGCGAGCGGGAAATCAGGGAAACCACCGATTCGCTGAAAAAACACCATCCGACCCAATATGAAATTCTGCCGCTGTATTCAAAACTCAGCGTCAGCGAACAGGAGCGGGTATTCAAACCTAAAGGCGGCAAGTTACGCATCGTGCTGGCTACCAACGTCGCGGAAACCTCATTGACAGTGCCGGGCATCCGCTGCGTGATCGACACCGGCCACGCGCGGATCAGCCGTTACAGCCATCGCAGCAAAATTCAGCGTCTGCCGATCGAGCGCATCTCGCAATCGAGCGCCAACCAAAGGGCAGGGCGCTGCGGTCGTGTCGCCGAAGGCATCTGCATCCGGCTGTATTCGCATGACGATTATTTAGCCAGACCGGAATTTACCGAACCGGAAATCATGCGCACCAATTTGTCTGCGGTAATTTTGCAGATGATCTCGTTGAATCTTGGCGACATTGAAGACTTCCCGTTTATTGAGCCGCCCGAAGACAAGATGATCCGCGACGGCAAAACCGCGCTGCACGAAGTCAATGCGCTGGATAAATCGGGCAAGCTGACCGAAGTCGGCAAGCAACTGGCCAAATTCCCGACTGACCCAAAGCTTGCCAGAATGCTGATCGCGGCCGCGCATGAGCATTGCTTGACCGAAGTCGCGATTATTGTTTCCGCCTTGAGCGTGCAAGACCCGCGGGAAAAACCCGCCGATAAAATGCAGCAGGCCGATGCCAAACATGCGGTGTTTCGTCATCCTGAATCCGATTTTTTAACTATTTTAAATATCTGGAATACTTACGAGGAACAGAAAAAACACCTGTCCAACAGCAAGCTGCGCAAATACTGCACCGATAATTTCCTGTCTTATATGCGGATGCGCGAATGGTTCGATATCCACGCGCAAATTATGCAGGTTGTTAAGGGCGATTTAAAAATGCACCCGAACACCGATGATGCCGGTTATGAAAAAATTCATCGCGCCCTGTTGCCGGGCTTGTTGTCCAATATCGGTTTTCGCCATGAGCAGTACGAGTACCTGGGCGCACGAGGCCTAAAATTCTTCATATTCCCCGGTTCCGGCCTGCATAAGCTCAAACCTAAATGGATTATGGCGGCGGAGCAGGTCGAAACCAGCAAGGTTTATGCGCGCAATGTCGCGAGAATTGAGCCGGAATGGATAGAGCAATGCGCCGAGCATCTGGTCAAACACAATTATTACGACCCGCATTGGGCAAAGAAAAGCGCGCGTTGCATGGTCTCAGAGCGCACCTTGCTATACGGCTTAACGCTGCAAGCCGGGCGCAAGATTCCCTATGATCATGTAGACCAGAAGGCCGCGAGGGAAATCTTTATCCGCTCGGCGCTGGTCGATCATGATTATCACAGCAATGCGCCGTTTTATGTCGCCAACCAGAAACTGCTCGAAGAAGTGGGCATGATTCAGCATAAAGGCCGCCGGGTCGATCTGGTTGAGGATGAACAGTGGCTATATCAGTTCTATGATAACAAACTGCCGGCCGAGATAGTCAGCGGTGTTGCCCTGGATACCTGGCGTAAAACAGCGGAACGCGCCAATCCCAAAATCCTTTTTTTAACCAAGGAGGATTTAACGCGGGAACAGGAGGAAGACTATGTCAACGAATGGGATTACCCGGACAGCAAGAAGATCGGCAACTTGACCATCCCGCTGCAATACCGGTTTGAACCGGGGCATGATGAAGACGGGGTGACGGCGATCATCCCTGTGCATCAATTGAATCAGGTCTCGCAAACGTCTTTCGACTGGCTGGTGCCGGGGCTGCTGGAAGAAAAGTGCATAGCCCTGATTAAATCCCTGCCCAAGAACATCAGGAAACACTTTGTGCCCGTGCCTGAGACTGTCAAGCAGTGCCTTGAAATCGAGCCGGACTTTAAAGGCTCGTTGCAGGAATGGCTGGGCAACCGTTTAAGAAAACTGACCGGCGAGGCGATTCCGTTAAATGCCTGGAATACCGAGGCGTTGACCGATCACTTGAGGATGAATTTCAGGGTTATTGACGATCAGGGCAGGCTGCTGGATTACGGGCGCGACCTGAAAAAACTGCAACTCAAGCATACCGCCGAAGCCGGAGACAGCTTTGACCAGATTGCCGCCGACGAGCTCAACTACACCGGCTGCATCGGCTGGGCATTCGACGACCTGCCTGAGACTTACCAGTTTATCCAGAAAGGCCAATCCTTTGTCGGATTTCCCGCTATTATCGATGAAGGCGATGCGGTCGGCGTGCGTATTTTCGACACCGAGCAAAAGGCCGCGCTACAGCATCAGGCCGGATTAATGCGCCTGTTACAGCTGCAACTACGCAAAGAATGCACCTATGTGACCAAAAACATGCCGAAGTCGGCGGGCGCAGAATTAACCTATAACCGCTTGCCGAAGCATCCGCATATCGGCGAAGACGTGAGCGCATCATATAAAGACGACATGCTTTATTTGATCCTGCACAGCGTATTTGTTGAAGGCCGAACCATCCGCACCCAGCAGGCCTTTGAACAAAGCCTGCAAGCAAACAAAGGGGGGCTGATCAGCGCCGCCAATGAAGCCGGGAAAATCGCGCTGGAAATCATGGAGCTATACGACGCTATAAAAACGCAGCTGAACCGCCTGAACGCGAATGATCCGCTGGCTAAAGACATTAACGAGCAGCTGGATTTGATGATCTATGCTGGGTTTATCCGCAACACGCCGTATCAACAGCTTAAAGCCATCCCGCGTTATTTGAAGGCCGTGCAATACCGGCTGGATAAACGGGACAACAATCTGCAAAAAGTCCAGGAAGTCAGCCGTTATGCGACGAGTTACTGGAAGGACGTGGAGAAGAAAGCCAAAAAAGACGAGGTTATCCCGGAACAAGACCCGTTCCGCTGGATGCTCGAGGAACTCAGGGTTTCATTGTTCGCCCAGCAGCTTAAAACCGCCTATCCGGTTTCTGTAAAGAGGATGGATAAGGCTTGGGATGAGAGGGGGTGATATTGGTTTGTGATGGCTTGAATGTTGTGTTTGTTTGTGCGTTATGTCCTATTGTTTTAAACTCGGCCAAATAAAAACAATCAATTGGATAAATTCATGAAGAATATACGACAAATTAGGTTTTTTATAAGACAACTGATGTCGTATATATTACGTTAGACATCAACTTATGTGTGATTTCGTGTTTTCCTTGCAAGAATTTCTCAAGCTCGTCCCTGGAATAGCGATATTCCCATTTTCTTTCTATCTTGCATGGAAGAAAATTGGAACAAGTGTCTCATGCTCAATGAGCTACAGCCCCAGCAGAATCAGCGCCAACCAAATAACCAATACTGTCCTGGCCAGCGAAAAAGACAAACCAATCACTATTTTCGAAATCCAGGCCGTTATGGATAACGACATATCGTTCAGCGTAGATAAATTTGACCCGCCAATAGTTTTAAAATCATTGGAAACGATAACAATATCTGCAAAGCCATATTCAGATCTATACATCGGGGATCAACAGTGGGAGCCCGACGCCTTGTCATTCGGAAAAAATCGACTTATACCTATCCACGCCCGGCAAGATAATTAAGTGCAAAAACATATCGCACCCCGACTTAAACAAGCTGAACAAGCTTAGCCATTTCAGGCAGACATCGAAGTTTACGAAGAAATTCAATGGTGTTGTTTACAGTAGCAGCAAAGCCGCATACGCCATCACATACAAGTCTGGTTCAACAACAAAAACTGCCATCATTGACTCATCAGGCTTCATTTCAGGCGATTGGGACTACATTTATAATTTTGTTGAACGAGATTTAATGCTTTCAACTGAAGGCATTAAAGAATTCTTGAAAATTAGCAAGGCCGATGTTGTGTTTCAAATTTACGGCGTTGATCGACTCGAATAAATGCAAGAAAACTCAAATCGCCCAATCAGGGCCGTAGGATGCGGTGAGGTACGAACCGCATCATTCGCGTGAATAACTGTTGCCGACTTTGACGATGAACAATGACTAATTACCGTCGCATTTACATGCCAGGAGCTACATGGTTTTTCACCGTTAACTTGGCTGAACGAAAAGGAAATCGACTTCTGGTGGAAAATATTGATTGTTTGCGTAACACTTTTGATATTGTTAAAAGTCGACACCCGTTTAACGCGGTAAGATGAGGAGAGTAACCGCATTACCGTTTACGTTCCTCGGTTGATGCGGTTCACTGCGTTCACCACATCCTACTGTCTTGTCATATAATGTTTTAATGAGAATATTTGTAGGATGGGGTGAGGTACGAACCGCATCATTCGCGTGAAATACGGTTGCCGACTTTGACGATGAAACAATGACTAATTACCGTCGCATTTACATGCCAGGAGCTACATGGTTTTTCACCGTAAACTTGGCTGAACGAAAAGGAAATCGGCTTCTGGTGGAGAATATTGGGTGTTTGCGTAACGCTTTGATATTGTTAAAAGTCGACACCCGTTTAGAATTGACGCTGTGGTTATTTTGCCAGATCATTTGCATTGTATTTGGACTTTGCCGCCAAATGATACCGACTTTTCTGTAAGATGGGGCCTGATTAAAGCAACCTTCTCTCGCACTATCGAAAAGGGTGAACGAATTTCAACAAGCCGACAAAAACGAGGAGAGCGTGGATTATGGCAACGCCGCTTTTGGGAGCACCAGATTCGAGACGAAGCCGATTTTCATCGTCATATCGATTATATCCATTGGAATCCGGTAAAGCATGGTTGGGTTCAGCAAGTAGTGGATTGGCCTCACTCCAGCTTCCATGCTTACCTTGAACGAGGAGTCTATCCAAAACATTGGTGCGGAAACATTGATCTAGCGAATGTTTCGGTTAGTGAATAACGCGATTTATGCGGTTCGTACCTCACCGCATCCTACGAAACTCGACTCCATTAAAACAAAAAGGTTCCAGGTCTTGCCTTGTGCATTTCTTCAAAATAAACTTGATTATGAACAAGAAAAGACCTGACACATTTTCTTGCTTTTTTTCCGAACACTGAATGCCCCGCTACGTTTTCCTTATTTTCACCGCTATTCCTGTATCAAGATTATGAAACGAATTTTATCCATGCTCATTTTTTGCCTCGGCCTTGCTCATTATCCGGTAGCAGCCAAGACTGGCGCGAAGCCGAAGATAACTGCTGCTGAACTTGAACGCCAAATTCATCAACAAATAAACCGGGTGCGACAAAACTACGGATTGTCCCAATTGGATAGGGATGAGCAACTCGCCGCGATCGCCCGCAAGCATAGCAGCGACATGGCGAGATATCATTTTTTTAGCCACTGGAATTTGCAGGGTGAAGGTCCCGTCGAACGAGCTAAAAATCGGGGATGGAACAAGAAAAAGCAACACGACGATAATACCTTGTCAATCGGTCCGGGTGAAAATATATTTATGAATAATCTTTACGACAAGGTCATTACGACGAGACAAAACGGTGTCGCGGTAAAAAAAGAGTACGCATGGAAAACTCCGAAAGAAATTGTGCAATCGACCGTGCAGGGGTGGATGGACAGCCCAGGGCATCGAAAAAACATCCTGTCGCCGAAATACGACCAACAAGGCATTGGGGTCGCTATTTCGGGACACGAAATTTATGTCACGGAGGATATGTTTTAACTTTATCGCTGTTTGCCAAGCAACTTAAAATCGCTTACCCGGGTTCGGTAAAACGGATGGACAAGGTTTGGGATGAAAGAGGGTGATACAGTGTATCTATACACCTACAGGGCTAAAAAAAGGGAGCCTAATAGACGATTAAGCTCCCCCCTACCAAAGTGAAGGTAAGTAAGAGCGCGTATTGATATGCTAACAATGCGGAGGCAAAATGATAATGTGACATTTTGTCACATATAATTAGTATGGTTTTTTAGCGGAATACGTCCACGTGGGACGGGATTTGGTACAGTCGGATCATCGAGGAGAAATCTCATGCAACAAGAAGAAAGGCTCAAGTATTTGAAATTTGCTCTTATTGTGTTTGGCATCATTTTCATCGTAGGACTCCCTTTGATGATGATGTGGCTGTGGCCTTCGGGTTGGGCTTGGACACCACGTCAACTCGAATACGAGCAGATGATGATTGGTGTTTACGCTACATTGGGAGTTTTTTTAATCCGAGCTGCGAACAATCCTTTAGCTAATGCAAGTCTTATAGGGTTCACGATCTGGTCGTGTATTGTTCACAGTGTAATAATGCTCGTACAGGCCATTGTTGACGAAACAGAACGGGGCCATCTATTGGGCGATGTTCCAGTTTTATTTCTGGTGGCATTTGTCCTGTGGTATCTCATGCCCAAAAAAGCTGAGGCGTAATGAAAGCAACTGCTAAAAGGCGCGCCACCTGACCTCTATGCCAAACGCGTCAGTGACGCGTTGGCGCGTAAAACAGTCAGACTCGATGAATGCTTTCCTATCAGCGCACTTTCGTGTTCCTCAATTAATGCGGTTTACTGCATTCACCGCATCCACGAGCTTAGTATTTGTACTAATAGATGTTCGATGTAGCAGAGTCTATATTATCAGCCAACTGGTCACTTGGATGGACTTAAGTTATTCGATACTCTGGGAGCATTCATGAAGACGTTAATGATTCGTTGGTTATGTCTGGCGGGGCTGATTTTTGGCTCCACGCTGTCTTTGGCTCAGGAGAACCAGCCTATGAAACTTCCACAGCCCCAGATCGAAAAGGGAATGCCGCTAATGCAAGCCCTGCATTCCCGAAAATCCACCCGAGAGTTCAGCGCGGAGAAACTGCCTCCCCAGGTACTTTCTGATTTGCTTTGGGCGGCATTTGGCGTAAATCGTCCGGAAACGGGAGGTCGTACCGCGCCTTCTACACGCAATTGGCAAGACATCGACATTTATGTGTCGACTGCAGACGGTCTTTATCTGTTTGACGCAAAAAGCCATACCTTGAAACTAATTGAGGCGAAGGATATCCGCGTGCTGACAGGTATGCAGGATTTTGTTGGGACTGCGCCAGTCAATTTGATTTACGTTTCGGATTTCACCCGCATGGATTCGAGTTACAGCCAGGAAGATAAAAAAATCACTGCGGCAATCGACACCGGTTTTATCAGTCAAAATGTTTACCTGTACTGCGCTTCCACAGGACTGGCGACCGTTGTTCGCGGCTCGGTTGATAAGGAAGCCTTGGCGAAAGCCATGAAGCTCAATTCAACACAATGGATTGTTGTGGCGCAGAGTGTAGGTTATCCCAAGAAGTAGTCAGTAGGCCCCGAATAAGCTAGTTTGTAGCGTAAGCGAAAACTGGCGTTTCCGGTATCACTTCACGACAAGCCGGAAACGTTCGGCCTACATTTTTTTCGTAACATTGGCGGAAAATCAATCTTTGGGGATGCTTTAGGTTTAACGCAGCAAGGTGCAATTCTCACATACTGAGCCATTCAAAATAGCACAACAAGACCGGAGAAACCTTACGAAATAGACGGTTAAGAGTTGGAAAAACATGCTGAGTCGAGTAGTATTAGCGGTTTTTTGGCGGTTTCCTGCCCGATGGTTTTGATTGGGATGACAGGGGATTCGCACTAGCAATAATTATTAAAAAACTGCTTATCCTCTCGATTGTCTATGAAATTATTAATCAAATACCTTTCTCTTTGCTGGTTCAGAAATAACCCCGTCGATTTCACTCCACCAAAATCATTTATGTGGAAAACGGTAGCGTTCTACCTTGTTTCAGGGATTATTGTTGAAGGCCTAATTGCCGATCCTGCCGATGGCACGCTGGAAGTTTCGTTACGCACAATCATGGCATTTTCAACCATCGCCACTTTGTTGCTTATCGTCAAAAAATGGCAATATTTTAATCAATTGTTCACGGCTATTTTTGTCTGCGAAAATTTTATTATGACACTGGCCACTGTCACCGAAGGGATGTATTTTTGGATGGTAATGAAGCATTACGAGTATGCGGAAGAAGTGGGAATCGGCATCGGCGCATTATTGCTTGTGTGGTATTTGGCGATTGTCGGGTACATCTTTCGACAATTCTTTTCGTACAAAATGAGCGCCAGCCTTATCCTGGCATTTACCTATTTTGTGATGACTTACGGCATTCCTATGTTGTTTATGGATATCTGATCCAAGCCGTAGTTGATTAATTTTCTAATGACCGATTATTGCTGTTTCCACATTACCGGTTTGATCTGATGCGTTGCAGTGCAGTAGGGTGCTGCAACGACTGCATGGGCAGATATTTTGCTCCATGGAAAATCTGTATTCCCCATATCCCTGTGGGTTATGCAGGAGGTAGAGCAATTACCGAGGAAAGAACCTTATCGTTATCGTTCGCGTTCTTCGATTGATGTGGTTTACTGTGTTCACCACACATCTACAGTTAATGAATGGTAGACATTATTCGATACTCGGATCTTGATCCAGCGCCTTGACAATAAACCACCACTGAAACCCTATCCCCAAAAGCACGGCTATATGCAGAATCTCATGGGGGCCGATTATGCCGGGAAGTATTGTCAATTTTTGGTGATATTCAATAATTGCCCCTACCGTGTAGAAAATGCCGCCGAGTACCAGTGGCCAGATAAAAGCAAAGCCATATCGCCGCCAAAGATGATACCCCATGAACAACCCCATCCATCCAAGACCCAGATAGAAAGACAAGCCTAACCATTCCGGGATCGTTGTAAAAAAAATTGTTTTTACGATAAGACCGCTGATGGCCAGAACCCAAACGACAACGAGAAATCCCCATCTTAATAATCCGGTAAAAAGGATGCAGTTTATTGGCGTAAAGGTGCCTGCGATGACCAGGAAAATAGCGGCATGGTCGAGTCGCTGAAAAACTGTATGCGCTGTCCCGGTTGTCGTCAACAAATGATAAATGCCGCTGACCAGTAATAAAAAAATACAGGAACCGGAAAAGACCGCCAGTGAGATGATGCGAATGCTCGACCCTTTCGCTCGTTGGAGCATGAAGTTAGCCTGATAAGTAAAGAATATTGCGCCTAAAAGGTGAACTATTGAACTCAAAGGGTGTGTGATACCAAGCAAGGGATAAATAGCCGACATAGCAGAAATACCTCCAACTTATCTTTTAGCGATCAAAAAATAATATTCTCAAACATGATAATTTTGCAAGATCAGGAATTACATACTGGACTAATTTGGTGATATGGGTTTTGTACCCTTATTCGCCAGCGGGCTGCTATTCGTGCCAATGCCCATAAACCGGAAATGTTTGCAGGCGACTACCGTCAAGAGGCTCATCTTCCGTAAAAAGATACAGGCTTTGGTATCTATCATTCTTGATGCCCAGTATTTCATGTACGCTGTCATTAAAGTCACAACAGATACCTGTGCCGCGAATGCCCGCCGCTTCCGCTTCCATCTACAGCACTTGGCCTATCAAACCGCATTCCCAGAACGGGCGGCGGTAAAGCCAGCAATCATTGCCAGGCTGAAGGCGCTGTCGCAGGCTATAAGTTGATGGCAGGACAGCGTTTTGGCAAGCTGTTTGCAATCTCCTGATTGCAAACGATAAAGCGGCAATGCTTCAGTTACCTTTTTCCCAGTCAAAACCAACTAGCGTTGCAGCCTGCAACGGCGGGTTACACAGTTTTCTTTACACTCTCAACGCACACATTATTTATTTTTCGATGTGAACTTACTATAAAAGCCTTTCAGTTTGCCCGGTGTCTTTTTGGCTTTTTCTGATACTTCATCATCAGGCTGTTGTTCCGCATCCGATGCGAGCATTTCATCCGATTTTGCGGCTGCCCACTTTGGCTCTGTTTTGATCGGCTGTTGTTTTTTACCAAACAGGTTTTTGATTTTTCCAAGCGATCCTTTTGCAGGGGGATTAACCGACTGTTGTTCCATGTCTGATGTTACAGATGGCTCTTCTTCGACCGTCGGTTGCGGAATTATGTCTGACGGTACAGGCTCAGCCGTTTCGGCAATCGTTTCGTAAGTCCTTACTAGTTCAATTGGTGTTTCTTCAGCCTGCCAGCTAACCGGGGCTTGCGGTTCTTCATTAACTTCCTCGACCTGAATATCCTGCTCAGGTTGTGCAATGGGGGCATCCTCTATAATTGGGCTTTCTTCCAACGGAATTGGCTGTTCCCAGATGTCAGCAGTCTTAGCCGTTTCCTGTTCAGGCTCTGTGGATTGCACCACGGCAGGCTGGTAATTTTTCAGGGTGTCGGATAAAGACCGTTGGGCACTGCTCTGCTGTTGCAGTATTGATTTTTGTTCTTCAAGCGCTTGCGCCAGTTTGGAAAGCTGGTTGGTGTGATTGTCCAAGGTTGTTTGCAGGGTTGTAACTAGCGCTTCTTTTTCGGCCGCTTTTGCTTTTTCTGTCTGAAAGGTTTGCTGCAACTCAGATTTTGCTTGCTGCTCGGTACGCAGACGTTCTATTAATTGGGCGATGACTTTATCATGTTGCTGCCACAACAAGTCTGCCTTAATGTCTTCGCCTGCAAGTAATGGTCGTTCGCCAAGATCAAAACTTGTCGCCAGCATCTGAATGGTTCCCGAAATCTGCTGGTTGCGTTGATGAATCAGCTGTTCAAGCGCTACAGCCCGTTGTGTCTCATCTTGAGCCGCGGATTGGGCTTCTTGGGCCGCAGATTGGGCCTTTTTCATTTGCTCAACAGTCGCCGCCAATTCCTCTTGACTGTGCTGTAGCTGCTGTTGCACGGCATTGAGACTTTCGATGCCGGATTTTTCACTGGCGGCTTTTCCTCTTTTTATGGAGGCAATCCTGATGCTGTACAGCATTGCCGTCAGCAGCCAGACAGCTGCCGCCAATGCCGCAGCGTACAACGGATTGGCCAGGGTAAAAAGGTACCATTCGTTAAGCTGGGTTTTGATAAGGGGGAGATATGTTTCCATGTGGGTTCCTCAATTATAAGACGGTTATATATTGTACTAGGTGCTCAGTTTGCAATGCTGGTTTTTATCAGCCTGGGTGCAAATGTTGTAAATAAATTTTTTGCTTTTAGATTCAGCTTTTACTTGTTGGTAAAAGTTGCGGCATCCGTATGGCTAAGATTTGAACGCTAGACTTGTGGTTTTGAGTAGTGCATTAAAACCATTTTTTTTTCTTGAAATACATAAGCAAAAATACCGTTACACCGATAAATACACCCCATAATGCGGGGTAGCCCCATTTCCATTTCAGTTCCGGCATGTACTCGAAATTCATGCCGTAGACACCGGCGATAAAGGTTAAGGGAATAAATATGGATGCAAACACGGTAAGGACTTTCATGGTTTCATTCATTTTATTGCTGACGCTGGATAAATAAATTTCCAGCATACCGGCTATCAAGTCCCGGTATGATTCCATGGCTTCAATAATGCGGATGGCATGGTCATAAATATCACCGAAATAACGTTTTGTCCGTTCATTAATTAAGGACGAATCACTGCGCTGAATGGCAGCCAGTAATTCCCGCAAGGGGGATACCGTTCTGCGTAAAAAGATGAGTTCACGCTTGATTTTCTGGATGGTCGTTAGGGTTTGTGCCGATGGGTTGGTCAGCAATTTATCCTCAATCGATTCAATCAGTTCATCAAAGGTATCCTGCAGAGCAAAATACTCGTCGACAATGGTGTCCATAATGACATAAGCAAGATAATCCGCACCTCGATCCCTGATATGACTCTTGCCGTTGCACAGCCGATTAAGGATAGGAGCAAATATTTCGTCGGGTTTTTCCTTGAAGGTGAAAACGAAATTGTTTAACAGCAATAAACTGATTTGTTCATATTGAATATCTAACGCCCCGTCTTCTAGTGAAATTGCCTTGATAACGATATATAAATAATCATCAAATTCCTCGAATTTAGGGCGTTGATGGGTATTGAGAATGTCTTCAAGCACCAGCCCATGGATATCAAAATGTTGACCAATTGCATCAATAATTGAAACGTCTTTTAACCCCTCAATAATAACCCAGGTTACCGTGTCGGTATTTTTGTACGGCAGCAGCTCCTCAATGGATTCGATAGTGCGTTTTTCTGAGGTCGATTTATTGTAATCAATGACGGTGATTTTATTTTCGTGTTCATGCACTTCGCCAACATGCACCAGTGAGCCGGGTGGCAGTCCTGATTTTTCAGAAGCATAACTTAGTGATTCAGACATGACGATCCTTGGATTTGTTTAGCGAATAATGCGATAAATCTTTTTATATAGTCAGTGTATTCAAGCATAATGAATTCATTTTACAGGTAACCGATAAGTTATTCAGACTTAGACTCGGCAAAGTATAACTTAGTATTTAATTGATAAGATTAAGGCTTTACACACATGATACATAAACCAATGTTGGGCTGGCGCGAATGGCTTGCTTTGCCGGAGCTTAATATTGCCCGAATCAAAGCTAAAATAGACACTGGAGCGCGCTCATCAGCTTTACATGCTTTCGCTATCGAACCCTATCGAAAAGGAGGGCAGCGCTGGATAATGTTTGCAATGCATCCACTGCAGGAACGTACTGATATATTGGTTGAATGCCATGCGCAGGTAAAAGATCGTCGATGGGTTTCGGATTCTGGCGGACACAAGCAGCGCCGTTACGTCATAGAAACCCAGCTTATTGCGGGGCAATCGGTTGTCAGGGCGGAGATGACGCTGACTAACCGGGATAATATGCGGTTTCGGATGTTACTGGGGAGAACTGCGATGGATAATCGATTCATTATTGATCCGAGCTCATCGTATTTGCTGGGCAAGCCTGGTGCCGTTGAAGGCAGCCGGTTGCAGGAGCAGGAAAGAATTACATTATGAGGGTGCACAGCATCCTTTAAGATGCTGTGCCATATGCTTTTCGGATTCCAGGCCGCGCGATCCAGACTTGGCTTAGCGGATGGAATCCAGGTCTAGAAATAGCGACCGTTTATGAGGAAATGGGCAGCGATACTGCCGAAGTAACCCAGTATGATGACCGGTGTCCATTTCAAATGGCTGGTGAAGGTATAAATCCCTTTAGCCTGTCCCATCAAGCCCACGCCTGCGGCAGAGCCTACCGCCAGCATACTGCCGCCCACACCGGCAGTGAGAGTCACCAGCAGCCATTGTCCCTGGGAAATATCAGGCGCCATGGTTAGCACAGAGAGCATAATAGTACCGTTATCCACGAACGCTGAGGCGATGCCTACCAGAATATTCGCCACAGTGGGGTCGATGCCAACGTACAGATGATGGGATGCCACTTCCAAATAGCCGATGAAACTCAAGCCGCCGACACCCACCATTACACCGTAAAAAAACAGCAGGGTGTCCCATTCCAGGTTAGCGACTTTCTGGAAAATATCAAAAGGCAGTTCCTTAGCCAGCTGTTGATTTGCCTCTGCTTGCGGATTGTTCATGTATTTCATGGGCGCAAAATGATCGATTTTGACATCGGTCAAATCCACGGGTACCAGTATTAAATGGGAGTCGTGGGTTTTTTGCAGG
>JBAZTN010000046.1:0-4837 GCA_041661895.1 Methylobacter sp.
GTAGGGATGGGTTTTGATATGGTCATTTTGACTCCTTACAAAGTAAATGGCAGTTTCCTGCCTAATGACCGTTTACACAAAAATTCTTACACCCTCCAAAACTGGCAAAGTTTGTACGCCGTTTAACAAACGTAGTATTTAAAACAGTAACGTAGAAATAGGTTAAGCTATGATTTTAAAGGCTTTACAGGGGTATTAGTAGGTGACGGTAATGTTTGAATTCTGAATCAAATTCAGCGTTCTTTCCGGCAGGTTTCCGGTCGTCGCCCCTTCCAGATTCAATCGAGCATCTTCATGTACGGTCGTCATAAACCGGATCAGCTGCATCTCGTGTTTCATTTTCTCTTCAAAATCCTCGGCTTCCCACATTTTATTCAGCAAATATTTCGCATGATGATGAATGGTGAAGGCAACCGCCTCGGGCAGATGTGTGTAACTGGCTTGGATTGAAGATTTTAGCTGATCCAGCGATGCCAGATACTGCTTATAGTCGCTGACGTCCTGTTTGCACTTGGTCTTGAACATGGACAATTCAGCGTCGTGTTTAGTCCTTAGGAGGGTAATATCGTGCTCCAACTGCACACTACGCTTTTTTAACTCAGCCTCCAGTGCTTTCTCGGCCAACACCTGGGCATGTTTGAGCTTCGCTTGGCTGTCCTGATTTTCCTGCTGCCATTTCAGGTTTTCATCTTTGACAGAATGGAAAAGATTAACAATATTAGAAACCCAGTTTTTTAAAATACTCATGCTCTACATAATAGTCGATATTTTTTGCTGCAATTCTAACAGAGCTTCAATATCCTGTTGATTCCGATAGCGGGTATTTTCCTGCTGTAATTGCTTATAAGTTGTTGCCGGTATGCGCTTCTTAATCGACAGCAGATCTTTATCTATGGCTTTGGATAAAGAACGGATGTGCTTGCGATTATTAAGCTTTAACAGACGTTTTCTGTTCAGTTCACTGAAATATTTCAATTGTAATGTTTTGAAATAAAACAGCCGCTTAACCTGATCCTTCCTGGCCTGTACAAACAACAACCGTCGCCGTACCCGCTGTTTTGATGAAAAGTAATCGGTAACAGAATGGACAACGGTTTTAGAAATGCCCAGCAACGCGGAAATTATCAACAAAGCAAATGCAATTAAAAGAATTGCTGACCCCAGCTGAGTAAATACCTGTGGCAAGCCGGGAACAGCCAGCCACAATAACACCTCTACCATTAAAAACACGGGGATAGAAGCGAGAACAAGCAGCAGGGAAATTCTGATAATCAAAAGGAAGCCTGACCAAGCGGTGTATGGCGCTATATTTGCACTCTGGCAGGATTAATTATCGCAGACATGGTGAATGGAATAGTCGGTGTCCTTTACAATTGGCATATTGGGCATAGCCACTCCCTTCATCATTTCACCGCATCTTTTCATTTCTTGCAGCGCAGAAGTTTTCGCCATCTCTTGACCGAATGAAATAGCCAACTGCTGAGCTTCATCACGTTTTCCACTCGCACACAAGGCTTTCAGCTCACTATCCATTTGGCTTGACCGCTGCTCAAATGATTGCAGTGCTGTTTGATCAACGCCCTCCATACAAGTCTGCATATTCTGCATCTGCAGCATCATTTCCTCGCTCATATCCGGGATATCCTGTGCAACGGCTACGATAGGCAATAACAGAAATGTGATAGTTATTAATTTTTTCATATTATAGTCTCCACTAGCTATTTTTATGACGCCAAAGAGGGTACTTGCTTGAGTGCAAAAAGTAAAATGCCGAAAATCCAATAACTAAAGCCAAACGGGGTTAGCTTCAGAGTATGCCTAACTTCCGCTTAAGTTAAGCACAAAGGAGTTCATCTACCAGGCTTATCTATTAATAGTTGAATAAACCAACGCATAAATCATCAACTGCAAAAAGACCAGTCCCCAGAAATAGAGGCCGAATAGAATAGCTTTGACTTGTATAGGCTGTTGAGGGGAATTGCGTTTGACGAAGAAAATGCCGCCAAGGGTTGAAATAACAGCGATGGCGACACCAATCAATGCAAAGTTCATTAATAATCTCTTACGGGAGGCGGCGCCAGCACAACTCTTGAACCATTTGATTCCGCAGAACTTACAACTCCGGCGGCCTCCATAGTTTCTATGATGGTTGCTGCGCGGTTATAACCCACTTTAAAACGTCTTTGTACGCTGGATATTGAAGCTTTGCGCGATTCTGTAACAAACTGCACGGCCTCATCATACAGCGCATCAGACTCTCCGCTGCTGCTGTTACCGTCTCCCCCCATACCGAAACCATCACTGGAATCAGAAGGTTCCTTGGTAATTTCATCCAGATAATTAGCGGGAGCTGTCTGTTTTAAAAATTCAACCACGCGATGAACTTCATGATCATCAACAAAAGCGCCATGCGCACGAATCGGAATACTGGTTCCTGATGGCAAGAACAGCATATCACCGTTACCTAGCAAGGCTTCCGCGCCACCCTGATCAAGTACAGTACGCGAGTCGATGCGTGACGATACCTGAAATGAAATTCGTGTGGGTATATTGGCTTTAATCAAACCGGTCAATACATCAACCGACGGACGCTGAGTTGCCAATATCAAATGGATGCCGGCAGCTCTGGCTTTTTGCGCCAGACGAGCGATCAGTTCTTCAACCTTTTTACCGACTACCATCATCATATCGGCCAATTCATCAATGACGATGACGATGCTAGGCAGAGTGGTTAATACGGGAAAGTCTTCGCCTTCTTCCAGGGGATTAACCATTTGAAACATGGGGTCTCTAATGGTCTCGCCCCTCGCTTCCGCGTCTTCAATCAATTGGTTGAATCCAGCAAGGTTTCTGACGCCCATTTTGGACATTAATTTATAACGCCTTTCCATTTCGGCAACCGCCCAGCGTAGTGCATTGCTGGCTTCTTTCATATCGGTCACTACCGGCGTCAATAAATGCGGAATACCTTCATAGACTGATAATTCCAGCATTTTCGGGTCTATCATGATCATCCGCACCTGTTCCGGCGTTGCTTTATAAAGCAG
The DNA here is from genome assembly GCA_041661895.1 of Methylobacter sp. GTDB lineage: Bacteria > Pseudomonadota > Gammaproteobacteria > Methylococcales > Methylomonadaceae > Methylobacter_A. The sequence continues at coordinate 3,048 of JBAZTN010000046.1, forward strand.
GCTGAGAATCATGGTATTGATAGCCACCGATTTTCCTGATCCGGTCGTACCTGCAACCAGTGCATGGGGCATTTTGCCAAGATCGGCAACCATTGGCGTTCCGGAAATGTCTTTGCCCATCGCCAGAGTCAGTATGGATTTTGATTTCTCAAAAGGGGCTGAGACCAATAGTTCGCGCAAAGTCACCATCTCCCGTTCTTGGTTGGGAATTTCAAGGCCGACAACCGACTTGCCCGGAATGACTTCAACAATACGGACACTGGTAACAGACAATGCTCTAGCCAAATCCTTGGAAAGACTGCTGATGCGACTGACTTTAACACCGGCAGCTGGCTGCAACTCAAAACGGGTAATTACTGGCCCAGGCAGAACCCCGACGACTTCCACAGTGACGTTAAAATCATTAAGAATATTTTCAACCAGTCGCGACATTTCCTCCAAATCGCCAGGTGAGTAGCCTTTGACGCGTGTATCTCTGTTATCTAACAAGTTTAAAGACGGTAAAACACCATTAGCGGAATCAAAAACACCAAATGACTGTTTTTTGGATGGCCGACTGTTTTTTTCAACTTTCTCTACAGGCTTTGCTACTATTTTTTCTACCCTTCCAACTGTTTTTTCGAAATTGGGTACCGTTTTAGCGCTAGTCTTTTTCTTAACCTCGGGTTTTACCTGCGTAGTAACGCGTGCTTGAACACGGTTATCAGAATCCCTCTGCAACAAACCTGGAATGCTACGACATACGCTCATTGTATATTTACCGATAACATCTACTACCGTTACCCAGGACAGCCCGGTAGCCAAAGTAACCCCAGCCAGAAAGATAACAATCAAAACTAATGTAGCTCCCGAATTACCGAGCACAACCAGCAAAGCATTGCCGATTTCCTGTCCTAAAATACCCCCGGTATTGTTAGGCAATTCAATACTGATCCTGAGCAGATACAAATTTAGTAACGTTGCACCAGAAATAATGGTTGCGAAAGTGCCTATCCAATGTAATGCAATAGTCATTTTCCCGCGAACCTGCCCGATCTGGCCGCACATCAGATAGCCCTGCCAGCAGATGATTACCGGAAACAGATACGCGATCAAACCAAAAAAACTGAGCATAAAATCAGCAAGCCACGCACCAAAAACACCGCAAGCATTAGAGACTGTCTGCACCGAACCGCTATGCGTCCAGCCCGCATCCTCATTACTAAAAGTGACCAATGAAATTAGAAAGAATAATGCGCATGCAAAAAAGCCCAATAAAGCGACTTCACGCAAACCACGAAAAGTTTTCTCTTCCATTACAGCTGCCATACTCAATAACCCGTCACAAAAACATTATTGATAATAATAACATGACTATAGATCAATAATAATATATTTAACATTAATAATATTATCAAAAAACTCAGACATATTTTACTGCAAACTCTCGCCAAACCTGCTCCCGGCAGGTTTTCGGCATACACGCCATCCCTGGCGATAACAACCGAATTGAGAAACGGTTTACGAAAATGGCTTTCACCTTCATAATTACACGATAATTTGTATACACTGCCACTTTAAAGGATTTTTAATGAGCGATCCCAAACACTGCCGTCTTTTGATTCTTGGTTCAGGTCCTGCCGGTTACACGGCTGCGGTTTATGCCGCGAGAGCCAATTTGAATCCCGTTATGATTACCGGCATGCAGCAGGGAGGTCAATTGACCACCACGACTGAGGTTGATAACTGGCCTGGTGATGTTGAAGGCTTGCAAGGTCCAGCTCTCATGGAAAGGATGCGGCAACACGCTG
>JBAZTN010000046.1:4847-17580 GCA_041661895.1 Methylobacter sp.
CTGAACGGTTTAATACCGAAATTATTTTTGACCATATCCACACTGCTGATTTATCCGCCCGTCCTTTCAAATTAACCGGTGATTCAGGCAGTTACACTTGTGATGCGCTGATTATCGCTACCGGCGCTTCGGCACGTTACCTGGGCCTGGAATCTGAAGAAGCCTTTAAAGGCAAAGGTGTTTCAGCCTGCGCTACCTGCGATGGTTTTTTCTACAAAAACAAACCTGTTGCAGTGATTGGCGGCGGTAATACGGCTGTTGAAGAAGCGCTTTATTTATCACATCTCGCTTCAAAAGTAACGGTCATTCATCGTCGCGACAAATTCCGGTCTGAAAAAATCCTCTCGGATAAACTGATTGAAAAATCAAAAAACGGCAATGTCGTTATTGAATGGAATTACACTCTTGATGAAGTGCTTGGTGACGATATGGGCGTTACCGGCATCAGAATCAAAAACACCCAGGATGACTCAACCAAGGAACTGGATGTGCATGGCGTCTTTATTGCTATCGGCCATACACCCAACACCGACATTTTTGAAGGCCAGCTGGATATGGATCACGGCTATATTAAAGTTAAAAGCGGCATTAATGGAAACGCCACCGCAACCAGTATTGCAGGCGTATTTGCCGCCGGCGATGTGATGGATTCCGTTTACAAACAGGCAATAACCTCAGCAGGCGTAGGCTGTATGGCTGCGCTTGATGCAGAAAAATTCCTCGATGAATTAGTCGGTTAAGGTGCAATTATATTCCGGTCATTGCCTCTGCTGTACTGACCGGATGACTCTTCAAATCCACAGCTTGCTTAAGTCAGCCCTATGCAACTGACGTTTCTCGACCCTAATAATCCAGAACAAGATTTCCCCCCGGTAAATAAAGCCCTCCGTGAACCAGATGGCTTGCTTGCAGTCGGCGGCTGCCTGTCAAAACAACGCTTATTAAACGCCTATCGACATGGAATATTTCCCTGGTATAACCCTGGCGAACCCATTCTGTGGTGGTCGCCTGACCCCAGATTGGTTTTATTCCCTGATAAGTTGATCGTCTCTCGCAGCTTGCGTAAAACCATGCGCAAAAATATTTTTTTAATCACCTTTGATCAGGCTTTTAATGAAGTTATTGCTGCCTGTGCAAAACCCCGTAAAGATGCTGCCGGCACCTGGATAACCGAAGAAATAAATCAGGCTTATAACGAATTACATAACCTTGGCATTGCTCATTCTGCAGAAGCATGGCTTAACGGTGAACTGGTTGGTGGATTGTACGGCATTGCCTTGGGTCAGGTTTTTTTTGGCGAATCCATGTTCCACACCAAGACTGATGCCTCCAAGGTAGTCTTCGCCACTCTTGTTGAACAACTTAAGCCCTTGAATTACCAACTGATCGACTGTCAGGTGCATACCCAGCACCTGGAAAGTTTCGGCGCCCAGGAAATTGACCGTTCCGAATTCACAAAACTACTTGTTCAATATTGCGACGTGCCTGCCAAGCATTTCCCATACTCACTTTAGCTATTCATATACAATTCCTTAACAGTCCAAATTGGACAACGATGCCAAAAATTGTTAGCTCTATTTCTACAATACGCCCTCTTATATATCCCATTATCGCGCCGCCTGTTTTTAGACCTCTAAAACGCCCTAAACCTTACCACACAACGCTCTGAACTTACCCTTGCTCAAGATACAACTTCACTATATTTTTTCGAATAACTGAATCAATTCAGCTATTTTAGTGTTACTAAAACACAACATATGGGTTTTCTATGTTTTTACAAAGTTTTTAGGTTAAAATAGTGGGCTTTCGAAGCTGGACGAGTGAACAGCGATGGTGACTTTAAAAAACGCTATCTCACTCGGCTTTGAGCTACCTGCATGTATCCGACGCATTTCATCCGCTCCGATGGCTACCGCCACCGCGGTCTTAGGTTGTGTGACTGCGGTTATGGTATGTAGCCCACCGCCCCGGTACGAGTCACCAAAAAAGTTTTTTATGCCCAACTTAGAGTAAAAACATGACAGATTTAGCGCATTACAGAAACATCGGCATCTTCGCTCACGTCGATGCCGGTAAAACAACGACTACCGAACGAATTTTAAAACTCACCGGTAAAATCCATAAACTGGGCGAAGTTCATGAAGGTGAATCGACCATGGATTTCATGGATCAAGAGGCCGAACGCGGTATCACCATTCAATCCGCGGCGACCACCTGTTTCTGGAAAGACCATCGTTTTAACATCATCGACACACCAGGACACGTTGACTTTACCATCGAAGTTTATCGTTCACTTAAAGTTCTTGACGGCGGCATCGGCGTCTTCTGCGGTTCCGGCGGTGTTGAACCTCAGTCAGAAACCAACTGGCGTTATGCCAACGATTCTGAAGTATCGCGCGTGATCTATGTCAACAAACTGGATCGTATCGGTGCGGATTATTACCGTGTGGTTAAACAGGTTGAAGAGGTGCTGGGTGCGGTACCTGTTGTTATGGTTCTGCCTATCGGAACTGAAGACCAATTTAGCGGCGTAGTTGATCTGCTGACCCGCCAAGCCTGGATATGGGATAATTCCGGCGATCCAATGGGTTACGAAATCAAAGATGTGCCTGCCGATATGGTGGCTGATGTCGAGGAATGGCGCGCAAAACTGATCGACCAGGTTGCCGATCAGTATGACGATATCATGGAAAAATACCTTGAGGGTGAAGAACCCAGCATTGAAGAGATTAAACGTTGTATCCGCAAAGGTACTATCAACATGGATTTCTTCCCGACTTACTGCGGCTCTTCGTTCAAAAACAAAGGTGTGCAGTTGGTTCTGGATGCTGTCATCGATTATTTGCCTAATCCGATGGAAGTTAAACCACAGCCTGAAGTCGATCTGGAAGGTAACCCAACAGGTTTATTTGCAACCGTTGATGCCGACAAACCATTACGCTCATTGGCGTTTAAGATCATGGATGACCGCTTTGGTGCATTAACGTTCCTGCGTATTTACTCAGGCAAACTGGAAAAAGGCACATCCGTACTTAACACTTTCACCGGCAAAACCGAGCGTATCGGCCGTATCGTGGAAATGCATGCCGACACCCGTAATGAACTAGACTCTGCTCAAGCAGGCGATATTGTTGCGGTATTGGGCATGAAGAACGTACAAACCGGTCATACGCTGTGCGATCCAAAATTCCCTGCAACATTGGAACCGATGGTATTCCCTGATCCCGTTATCTCATTGGCGATTTCACCAAAAGACAAAGCTGCTTCTGAAAAAATGGGTATCGCACTGGGTAAAATGATTCAGGAAGATCCTTCTTTCCACGTTGAAACTGATGAAGACAGCGGCGAAACCATTCTTAAAGGTATGGGCGAACTGCATCTTGACATTAAAGTCGACATCCTGAAACGTACTCACGGCGTTGATGTTATCGTTGGTAAACCACAAGTGGCTTACCGCGAAACCATTACCAAATCTGTTGAAGACGAATATACCCACAAGAAACAATCAGGTGGTTCAGGTCAATACGGTAAGATCAACTACAGAATTGAGCCAGGTGAACCCGGCAGCGGTTTTGTCTTTGAATCTGCAGTTACCGGCGGTAACGTACCACGCGAATACTGGCCAGCGGTGGAAAAAGGCTTTAAAAGCATGCTGGACAAAGGCGTACTTGCAGGCTTCCCTTGCTTGGACTTTAAAGTTGTGCTGACCGATGGTGGTTTCCACGCAGTTGACTCTTCTGCTATAGCTTTCGAAATTGCTGCAAAAGCGGCTTTCCGTCAGTCTATTCCAAAAGCAGGACCTCAACTGATCGAGCCAATCATGAAAGTAGATACTTTCACACCATCTGATCACGTGGGTGATGTTATCGGTGACCTTAACCGTCGCCGTGGCATGATCAAATCTCAGGATGCTGGTGTAACAGGGGTTCGTATCAAATCAGATGTACCTCTGAGTGAAATGTTCGGTTACATCGGTGACTTGCGCACCATGACTTCTGGTCGTGGTCAATTCTCCATGGAATTCTCGCACTACATGCCGTGCCCGAAAAACGTGGCTGATGAAGTCATCAAAGAAGTGAACGAACGCAACAAAAAGTAAGCTGGAATGAAATGCCGGGCAGCCCCCCCCTGCCCGGCATACCATCCATGTGGAGGGTTAACGGGATGATACCCGTTAACCATCTCACCTGTCCGTCTGCTCTACTGTATATTTTTACATCAAAAAATATATCGAACCATTTCTACCGTATACCCTCTGCTTTCTTCAAAGCACACTTGGCTATCCATCTTGTAAGTCAAAACTGACATCCTTCGATTTGTCACATTCCTGTAATAAACATCTTCTATTCTGGGCGCAATCATAATGTGACTAGTCAGAATATTACATGTCAATCCTGTACAACGAACTCACCAAAATTATCAATGGCAAGCAATTAACGCCTCATTTTCAACCTATTGTTTCTTTATCTCAAAAGAAAATCATGGGCTACGAAGCCTTAATCCGCGGCCCCTCCAATAGTCCGCTGCACAGTCCGTTTAATTTGTTTGATGCCGCTGAACGTTTTGATTTATGCGCAAAACTCGAATACATCAGCCGAGAAGTCACCATAAAAAGTTACGCCAGCTTAAATATCAAAGGGAAGCTGTTTATTAACGTTAGTCCTTCTGTACTACTACAACCAGACTTCAAAAAAGGAGAAACACTTAAACTCCTGGATCAATTTGGTATTGATCCGCGATTTGTAGTTATTGAATTAACGGAGCATCAGCCGACTGATGATTTTGAATTAATGTGTGAAGCAGTCACCCACTACAGAAAAATGGGCTTTGAAATAGCCATTGATGATCTGGGTGCAGGCTACTCTGGTTTAAGACTCTGGTCAGAATTACTGCCTGAATATGTGAAAATAGACATGCATTTTATACAAGGCATCCATAACGACCCGATCAAATTTAATTTTGTCCGATCCATTCAAAAAATTGCAAGCTCTCTCAATTGCAATGTTATTGCTGAAGGCATCGAAACAGAAGATGAATTTAAAGTCGTAGAACAACTTGGCATTACTCATGCTCAAGGCTATTATTTTGCCCGACCGACAGCTATTCCTTTAGAAGAAATCGACAAATCGCTATTCATTGCTCGCAACAAACCTGATCAATTTAACGCTAGAAAAGCGGCCCATATTGCTAAGTTAATAACACCCGTTTCATCAGAAACTGCCATCAGTGAAGTCATAAGATTGTTTCATCTCAACAGTGACTTAACCATTCTACCCTTGGTCGATAACAATGTGGCTTCAGGTATTATTTTTCGGGAAAATTTTCTATCCAAACTGTTTTCTAATCGTTATGGCATAGAGTTGTATGGCAATAAACCCATTAGTTCATTCATAGACAAAACACCATTAAGTATTGATCAGAACACACCCATTGAAATAATCAGTAAACAACTGACATCAACAATGCGCAATGATCAGGCTTTTATTATTACCAATGACGGGGAATATACAGGCATAGGAACGATACTGAATTTGCTTGAAGAAATCACCCGTCAGCAAATCCACAATGCCAAGCACGCTAATCCTCTTACCCTATTGCCGGGTAGCGTCCCCATCAATGACCAGATCAACCAGTTACTGGCAGCCAAAATACCGTTCAGTTTCGGCTACTTTGATCTTGATAACCTCAAGCATTTTAATGACGTTTATGGCTACAGTGCCGGCGACGATATTATTAAAGTAGTAGCCAACACACTGACTCAACACATCCACGCAGGAAGCGATTGGGTCGGTCACATCGGCGGGGATGATTTTATAGTCATTTTCTTGGGTAATGACTGGTTAAGGTGCTGCGAAAATATCCTGAAAGCCTTTGAAAAATCCGTCCCCACGTATTACAAAGATGAAGATATAAAAATAGCCGGCATTCATTCTGAAAACAGGGCCGGAGAAAAGTGTTTTTTTCCTATGATAAGTCTATCAATAGGTCTGGTAGACCCCGGTTCAACCAGCCAGTGCCAGTCCCATGTTGATATAGTCGATTTAGCATCTGAAGCAAAAAAACAGGCCAAAAAAATTGAAGGAAACAGTTTCTTTATTAAGCATCGAATACCAACAAATAGTCAGAACAACCCTCAACCCTCTACACACAGATCTGTCACAAAACTGCACGCAGTTAATTAACCATCAAAAGTAGCGAGTAAAAATGCCGATGTCGTCACCTAGACCACGATTATCTTGCTGAAACCCTATATGGAATAGACCTTAACGATTACGGCGGATAACGGCATAGGGTTTGCAAATCTGGAACAAATAGCCGGGCAACTGAATAGTTCTGTGTATTTTGCGTCCCCTATCATTCCTGGGAGCGCGGGCTCAATGAAAATACCAATGTATCAATCAGGCAATATAAGAGATTGAAACCAGTCTAAAACCAAAAAAATCCGGACCCCACATATAAGCAAGAACCGGATTTTAAACAACTGCTAAATCTTGAAGTGATGCTACTTCTTAAACAAGCTCCTAATAAATGGCCAGCCGCGTGTCAGCCATTTATCTAAAGCCATCTCCGCAACGGGTTTAACCTGTACCGCAATGCGCTCAATAAGAGCTGCTAATTTAGCAAATCGAGCTTTATTCAATTCTGAAGTAAATCTATCCCGCCATTGCAGATAGTTTTTGCCATAGCCATCGATGAAAACCGGCTTAAACAGCCACATTTCCAGGATTGAAGTTACCCACATAAACATAAATGAAACACCCATCCCCATACCGGCAATAATGACCAGCCAGGCAAACATCGGATGGATTTTGGTCAACCACCAGGACAGGATATCCGCTACCAAAAACGCATAAGGCATACCAATAGCAATGCATTTGTATTTGGTCGAGGTGGTCTCTGCAAAGCTAAAAATAAGCCCTACGAACATAAAAATAAAACTGATGCCAAACAAATGGATATGTGAAACCCGTGTTAACGACTCAAATGTAGCGCCTTCATCCTGAGTAGTCAGCGCTTTTAATGCCTCAAACTTGGTAAAGTCGGGTATGCCTGATGCCTCTTTGTTATGACACATGACACAACGGGACTCGATTATTTTATCGACACCGGAATCTTTATAGACATCAATATCGGCCCCGTCCCTAACCCATTGCATGATTTCAAAACGCTGTTGTTCGGAAGCATTATTCTTCATGGAACCATTCAGTTTCTGCTCCAGAACGGTTCCCGAACGGTTCCCGTAATAACTGTAAACAATATCATCAACGGACAAGCCGAATTTGCCATCGGCCATGCCATGCGTAAACAATATCTGGATCAATGCAAAAAGATAACCTATGCCGACTGTACACAGGTAACCGGTAAACAATACTTTGATAGGCGTATCGTGATCTTTTAGGGGCGTGTATTTTTGTTTCATATTTTCGTTTGAGGATGAACTTGCAGGGGATTCAACCTGAATCCATGATTTTATGCCGCGTACTAAAGTTAAAATAATAACACTAACCCATATAGAATGGCTGCTTTGATTTAATTATTGTTTTCAATACCTTCCTGTAAAACAAGACAAACACCTGTTTCAGGCACTAGAATAACTGAACAGTTACTAACCCTCTCACCTATCGTGCTAAATATCATCTGGATTGGCTTCTTTCTAACCGCCTTTTTCACTGCCCTTTTCAAACTGATTTTCCTAGGAGATCAGCAGGTCTTTGCGCAAATCATGGAAGCCATGTTTGCCTTGTCGAAATCAGCTTTTGAAATATCCTTAGGCCTGACCGGCGTACTGGCCTTATGGCTGGGTATCATGCGCATCGGCGAAAAGAGCGGTTTTATCCAGTTGTTAACCCAAAGTCTAACACCTTTATTTAGCCGTTTAATGCCTGATGTGCCCAGAGGCCATCCTGCCTTGGGCGCCATCGTGATGAATATTTCCGCCAATGCGCTGGGACTGGACAATGCCGCAACGCCACTGGGCATTAAAGCGATGCAGGAACTGCAAACACTCAACCCGAATCCGGAAACTGCCAGCAACGCACAGATTCTGTTTCTGGTGATTAATACCTCAAGCGTTACCTTGTTTCCGGTGACGATTTTCACTTATCGCGCCCAACTGGGTGCGGCAAACCCGACTGACGTTTTCATCCCGATCTTGATAGCCACTTACATGTCGACGCTGGCGGGTTTGCTTGCCGTCGCATACGTACAGAAAATCAATCTGCTGGACAAGGTTGTCGTGGCTTATCTGGGCGGCTTTACTCTGGTTGTCGGCGGCCTGCTGGCATATTTTTCCAGCTTGCCGCAAGAACAAATGCTCCAGCAATCTGCGACAATGAGCAATGTAATTCTGTTTTCCCTGGTCATCATCTTTATTTTAGGCGCCATTAATAAAGGCATTAATGCTTACGACGCGTTTATTGAAGGCGCGAAAGAAGGCTTCCAGACCGCTATCACCATCATCCCCTATCTGGTCGCAATGCTGGTTGCCATCGGCGTGTTCAGGGCCAGTGGCGCATTGGAATTGATGGCCGATTTAGTCCGTAATATGGTGCATTTTTTCATGCTCGACGACCGCTTTGTCGATGCCCTGCCCACCGCATTGATAAAGCCTTTTAGCGGCAGCGGAGCCAGAGCGATGATGATCGATACCATGAAAACACTGGGTCCGGATTCGTTTGCCGGACGCTTGTCGGCCATCGTGCAAGGCAGCACCGAAACCACCTTTTATGTACTGGCGATTTACTTCGGCGCTGTGGGTATCAAAAAAATCCGCCACGCCGCAGCGTGTGGGATAATAGCCGATTTAGCAGGCGTTATTGCCTCCATTTTCGTTGCATACTGGTTCTTTGGATAAATGTTAGTACACTTAAAAACTCTCGGCTGCCGCCTTAACGAAGCGGAACTGGAAACCTGGGCGCAGGCGTTTCAAAAATCCGGCCATCAAATAACTCGCAAGGCCGAAGCCGCTAACCTGATTGTGATTAACTCCTGCGCTGTGACGCAGGATGCCGCCAGAAAATCACGCCAACTGATACGTCGCATACACCGCGACAATCCGCAAGCCAAGATGGTTGTCAGCGGTTGTTACGCCACCTTGAATGAAGATGAAGCCGCGTCCTTAATGGGCGTCGATCTGGTGGTCAGCAATAAAGATAAAGACCAGCTGGTAGAAAAAACCCTGAATGAACTTAACATGGACAGCATGCCCGCCATGTCCACCGAACCGGGTGAAATCTCATTATTCACTCGCGGCAGGCAACGCGCTTTCGTTAAAGTTCAGGACGGTTGCCGCTACCGCTGTACGTTTTGCATCGTCACCGTGGCGCGCGGCGAAGAAAACAGTCGCCCCGTGCAGGCGGTCATCGATGAAATCAACGCACTGCATAAGCAAGGTATTACCGAAGTCATCCTGACCGGCGTGCACTTGGGCGGCTATGGCAGCGATCTGGGCAACAACCTGTCCGATTTAATCAAGGCCATCCTGGCGGAAACCGATATCCCGCGACTTAGATTAGGCTCGCTGGAACCCTGGGAATTGCCTGGCGATTTTTTTGAGCTGTTCCACAATCCGCGCCTGATGCCGCATTTACACCTGCCCTTGCAAAGCGGTTCAGACACCGTGCTGCGCCGTATGGCACGGCGTTGCAAAACCGAGGAATTTGCCGCCATCGTCAAACAACTGCGAGCGCAAATCCCGCACTTTAATATTACCACCGATATTATCGTCGGCTTCCCCGGAGAAACCGAGCAGGAATGGCAGGAGAGCTTTGACTTCATCAAACAAACCGGCTTCGGGCATATCCATATTTTCACCTATTCCAGACGGGAAGGCACCAAAGCTGCAGGCTTGCCTGACCAGATCAGCAATGACATCAAAAAACAGCGCAGCCAGCAGTTGCATCTGTTGGCTGAAGAAATGAAGCTAAAGTTTTGTCAGGAAAATATCGGCAATGAGTTTCCCGTGCTATGGGAGGGATACAGCGAAGCTTTGGAAGATAACAAACAACGGGTGTTCGGTTATACACCGAATTATCTTAAGGTCGGCTGTGTAATCAGTAATGAGTTATCGGTGGAAAATCAGACAATTAACTGCAGGGTAACCGCAGCTGGCGCGGACTATGTTTTTGGGGAACTGGCGGAGTAACTCTGGTAATACCATGGCCGACTATGTCAAAAAGGGCAATAAAATTGTATCCACTGTCATAGCGACTCCGGCGGCCTTCTATTACCTGTTCAAAAACGGAGTCATGTAGTTAATGAAAACTAAAAGCCGGCTTCCAGGCTTATTATTACTGGCACTCATTTCAATAGTGCTTAACGTGGGCTGTAGCAAAGCCATCATATCAGCGCCTGATGTCACTTTTACCACCATCACCGGTAAAAAAATCGCTCTGAAAGATTTACGCGGCAAACCGGTTTTGGTCACTTTCTGGGCGACCGACTGTCCCAGTTGCGTAAAGGAAATCCCTCATTTAATCGACCTCTATACGCTATATCATGCACGAGGTCTTGAGATGATAGCCGTTACCATGTACTACGACCCGCCTAATCACGTCGTAGAGATGTCCAGAGCCAGGCAACTGCCTTATGATGTGGCGCTGGATCTAAAATCAGAACTTGCCCGGGCTTTTGGTGATGTGATGTTGACGCCAAACACATTCTTGATTGCACCTGACGGCTCGGTTGCCCTGCGCAAGACCGGCATTTTTGATCTTGCCGAAATGAAAACGCGTATTGAATCATTATTAAAAGGATAAGCCATGCTCTGGCTCAAAGCTTTACACCTGATTTTTATGGTCACCTGGTTTGCAGGCCTGTTCTATCTGCCGCGTCTGTACGTTTATCATGCCATGAGCGATGACGAAATCAGCAATGAACGCTTTAAAATAATGGAGCGCAAACTGTTCTTCGGCATTATGACGCCGGGCATGATAGCCACATTACTATTCGGCATCTGGATGCTCACTGATTATGCCTGGGAACTCTATTCCGCCGCTGGCTGGCTGCATGCAAAACTGGCCCTGCTGGGATTGTTGCTGGTCTATCACTATTTCTGCGGCGTCTGGCTGTTTGCCTTTAAACATGACCGCAACCGGCACACCCATATTTTTTACCGCTGGATGAATGAAGTGCCGGTGTTATTCCTGGTTGGCATCGTCATTCTGGCGGTTGTTAAGCCTTTTTAAAGCAACACGGTTTATTGCGATTAGCAATAATTTATAATTTGGAGTGTACGCATTATTGGCAATTTACCCCCCCTTTTTTATAACCTTTTTCAAGAAAACCCTGAATGAATATAACCTTATCTGATTTCACTCATGAAGCATATCTTGCCGCTCTCTCGGGCGGATTATTGATCGGCATAGCCGCTGCAATGTTTGTGTTATTGAATGGCCGGATTGCCGGCATCAGCGGGATATTGGGTGGCCTGCTTCAAGCAGATAAGGGAGACAAGGCTTGGCGGGTGTTGTTTCTGCTCGGACTGGTAACTGCGCCTTATGTCTATCGGATTGCCTTCGATCTGCCCCCTGTGACTATCGAAGCGGGAACGGCGCAATTAATCATTGCCGGACTGCTGGTGGGCCTTGGGACCAGCTATGCATCAGGATGTACCAGCGGCCATGGCGTATGCGGCATTTCTCGCGGCTCTATACGCTCCATTGCCGCAACTCTGACCTTCATGATAGCGGGTTTTATCACCGTCTATCTGACTCACCACTTGCTAGGGCGCTAACCATGTTGAATCTTAGTGCTTTTCTCGCTGGATTGTTGTTTGGCCTGGGCCTCATCATCTCCGGCATGACCAACCCATCGAAGGTCATTGGCTTTCTAGATTTGGCCGGGATGTGGGACCCTTCTCTCGCATTCGTCATGGGGGGCGCAATCCTGGTTGGCGCCGGAGCCTTTAGTATTGCTAAAAAACGTCAGCGCAGCTTGTTGGGAGCACCTATGCGGTTGTCCTCTGCAACCAAGCTGGATAAAGGTTTGCTATTAGGCAGTCTGGTTTTTGGAATCGGCTGGGGGCTTTCAGGATTTTGCCCCGGACCTGCTGTTGTAAGTGCAGCGGCAGGACAACCCAAAGCCTTGATATTTGTTGCATCGATGCTGGCCGGAATGGCTCTGTACAACATGATTGAGCAGCGCAGGAAGTGATGCGTCTGACTGAAGACTAAAAAATTAGAACTATTCAGCGTATCGAAAAACCCTAAAATCTCTGAGAACTTAACCCCTCTCCTGATGGAGAGGGGGGAGAGGAGAATTAAACAAGCGGGTAGGATGTGCTGAACAAAGTGAAGCATATCTCTCGCGATTGATGCGCTTCGTACCTCGGCAACTGCTCCTGCGTCGCCTAAAGCGCCTACTTTTGGTGCTCTACCTCCTGCATCCATGCAGTCGTCAGCACATCCTACGCTGGCTCTTCTTTGTTAATCAAAAAATAAACCACCGGAATCACTAACAAGGAAAACAAGGTCGAGGCAAAAATACCAAAGATAAAGCTCCATGCCAGCCCTGAAAAGATCGGATCCAAGATAATCACAAACGAGCCTAACATGGCCGCTCCGGCGGTCAGGAATATGGGGCGCAAGCGTATCGCACCGGCCTCAATCAGGGCTTCTGCCAGCGTAACATCGGCACGAGCGCGGATGCGTTCGATAAAATCGATCAGGATAATCGAGTTACGCACCACGATACCCGCCAGCGCAATCATGCCGATCATCGCGGTGGCGGTGAA
>JBAZTN010000047.1:0-17559 GCA_041661895.1 Methylobacter sp.
TAGGACAGCAAGGCAATGGTAAAAAACGCAGCGCCCAGCATTCCTGCGTAAGTATAGGAAACTGTTTCAAAACTGCCAGTGTAGTCAGCATAGATTTGTTCGGCCAATACGGACAGACTGGCTATGGCGGCAAAAACCATGGCACAGCGACCGCCTATCAATAATCCGCCTGATGCGATGGATACGGCGAGTAGCGTACCCATGCCACTGTTAACGCCACCACAAGCGTGCATTAACAAAGTGAGAATAATAATATCGGTAAAAATGAGTACTTGCGCTTGCGCAGTGTACCCGGTGAATCTCCCGAATATGCAGACAGCGGAGATAACGGAAAGAATCAAGTAGACTTGGCTGCAAACCATGAATAACTGGCTGTCGTAGCCGCCAAGTAACGAAGGTCCAGTGTGACTGTAAAATAAAAGAATAAATAAACCGGCGAGAGTCAGGCGATAAGCCAAAAAAACTTTCAGCAATGTCCATGCCTGTTTAGCGGGGATGCCATAGCCTTTGGAAAAAGGACAAGGATAGATAGTCTCAGTGGTATTTGCAGGCATATTCGTTTTTAGGATGGTGTTTTGCAGGGACTTCGCTAGAATATTCAAGTGAATAAGCATAGCATTGATGCAAATGCTTGAGAAAACATCCGCCGGTGTCCACCAGCCAATGAGGAGCGCTAAATGAATATTCATGAATATCAGGCTAAACGGTTATTTAAGGATTACAAAATACCTGTGCCTGATGGCAAGCACACAGCAACGCCGGAAGGTGCCGAGCAGGTTGCCAAAGAGCTGGGCGGTGATGGCTGGGTGGTTAAGGCTCAGGTTCATGCGGGCGGACGGGGTAAGGCCGGAGGCGTAAAGCTGGCAAAAAGTTTGGCTGAAGTTGTCGAGTTTAGCCGTGACATGCTGGGAAAGCGGCTGATTACCAAGCAGACAGGCCCCGAAGGACTGCCGATTAACTCACTGCTGATAGAAAAAACCTACCCGATCAAGCGCGAGTTATACCTGAGTGTGTTGGTTGATCGCGGCAGTGAACGCATCATTTTTATAGCCTCAGCGGCGGGCGGCATGGACATAGAAACCGTCGCCCATGAATCGCCCGAGCAGATTATTTCCGTAAAAATCAGCCCGGCGGCAGGCTTACAGGCCTATCAATGCCGGAAAATCGCCTACGCTTTGGACCTTAAAGGGCCGCAAATCAAAGCCTTGGAAAAAATAATGTTTGGCCTGTATGACTTGTTTCTGGCAAAAGATGCCAGCCAAATTGAAATCAATCCGCTGATAGAAACGCAAAGCGGGGATTTATTGGCTCTGGACGCAAAAATCAATTTTGATGATAATGCGGTGGCGATTCATCCCGATATTCTGGCGATGAAAGACCCGGCGCAAGAGGACGACAAAGAAAACCAGGCCCAGCAATTCGGGCTTAACTATATCACCCTGGATGGTAATATAGGCTGCATGGTCAATGGCGCCGGACTTGCAATGGCAACCATGGACTTGGTCAAGCTCAAAGGCGGCAGGCCGGCAAACTTCCTCGACGTTGGCGGCGGCACGACCATTGAAAAAGTGTCCGAAGCGTTCAAGCTGATTCTTTCTGACCATAGCGTTAAGGCTGTGCTGGTTAATATTTTTGGCGGCATCGTACAGTGCGACATTATCGCGGCGGGCATTTTGGCTGCCGTGGAAGAAGTCCATGTCGCCGTCCCCGTGGTCGTGCGACTGGAAGGCACCAATGCCGAACAAGGCAGAGCCTTGTTAAGCAACACGGGTCTGAATTTATATGCAGCGGTTGATCTGGATCACGCGGCAGAACAGGTCGTAGCATTTACCCTAAAGGGCACAAGGGCGGAGGCCGTATGAGCATTTTAATCGACAAACACACCAAGGTTATCTGTCAGGGATTTACCGGCAAACAGGGCACGTTTCATTCCCGGCAGACTTTAGATTACGGCACGCAATTGGTCGGCGGCGTTACCCCGGAACGCGGCGGAGAAACCCATTTGAGCCTGCCGGTCTTCAATACCGTTGAAGAAGCGGTAAGCAGCACGGGAGCCGATGCCAGCGTCATTTATGTGCCGCCATTTTACGCCGCTGACGCTATTCTGGAAGCGGTAGATGCCGGCATTAAAATCATCGTTTGCATTACCGAAGGCATTCCGACTTTACACATGCTCCGGGTCAAGGCGGCTATGGCAGGCACCGATGCCCTGCTAATCGGTCCAAACTGTCCCGGCGTGATTACGCCGGGCGAATGCAAGATCGGCATCATGCCGGGCAACATCCACTTGCCGGGATCAATCGGCATCGTTTCCAGATCAGGTACATTAACTTATGAGTCGGTGGATCAAACCACAAAGCAAGGCTTGGGACAAAGCACCTGCGTCGGCATAGGCGGCGACCCCATTCACGGCATGAACTTTGTCGACGTACTCAGACGTTTTCAGGCCGATGAACAGACCAAAGGCATCGTGATGGTCGGTGAAATCGGCGGCGGCGAAGAAGAGGAGGCAGCCGAGTATATTAAAGCCCACGTTACCAAACCGGTCGTCGCCTATATCGCAGGACTTACCGCCCCTGCCGGAAAGCGCATGGGCCATGCCGGCGCGATAGTGACCGGCGGCAAAGGCACGGCAGAAGGAAAAGTTGCCGCGCTTAAAGCCGCGGGGATCGAAGTGGTGAGTTCACCGACTGATATTGGTGTGGCAATGAAACGGTGTTTCTAAATCACCGACAGCCCACATGAAATACTAACTAAATTAATCTTACTGCTGCGAATGACCCTGAAAATAGCCCTGGCTCAAACCAATTTCCTGGTCGGTGATATAGACGCTAACGTTAAAAACATCGTCGAAGCCGCCATCCATGCGCGTGATGAACTGGGCGCGGAGATTATCGTCTTTCCTGAACTGACCATTACCGGCTACCCGGCGGAAGACCTGTTATTGCGCGCCGATTTTATTACAGCCGCCAACAACGCCCTTTATCAGCTTGCTGATCGCGTCGCAGATATTGCGCTGGTGGTGGGCTTTCCTGAACGTGACGGCGACAAGATATACAACAGCGCGGCGGTATTGCATCAGGGCGCAATCATTGCGTGTTATCGCAAACAGGCGCTGCCTAATTATGGGGTGTTTGATGAGCAGCGTTATTTTACTGCGGGCAATCAGCCCTGTGTATTTGAGTTCAACGGCACGTTTATTGGCCTGACAATTTGCGAAGATGTTTGGAAAGGCGGCATTATTGAAGCCACCAAACAGGCGGGGGCGGAGTTACTGCTGACCCTTAATGCCTCACCGTTCAATTCAGGAAAAATCCATCAACGCGAAGCTGTTATTTGCAGCCAGGTTAAAGCCGCGCAGATTCCGCTGGTATACATCAATCAAGTTGGCGGCCAGGATGAATTGATTTTTGACGGCGCATCTTTTGTCGTAGACGCAGACGGAGACATCGTGTTTCGCGCTGCGGAGTTTAAGGAACAGATCAGCGTGATCGAGTTTGACGGCAATCAGCCCATAAAAGGTGCCTGTGCGCCGCTTTATAATGAAATCTCCAGCGAGTATATGGCCTTAGTGTTGGGTATTAAAGATTATGTGCACAAGAACGGTTTTCAGGGGGCGATTTTAGGCATATCCGGCGGCATTGATTCGGCACTGGTTCTGGCTCTGGCAGTCGATGCCTTGGGCGCCGATAAAGTTGAAGCCGTACTGCTGCCCTCCCGCTATACACAGGATATGAGTAATGAAGATGCAGTACTGGAAGCCAATTCATTAGGCGTGCACTACCATATCATTCCAATCGAGCCTGCGGTTAATGCCTTCACCGGCATGTTGGCCGATATTTTTGCCGGCACGGCTAAAGATACCACCGAAGAAAACATTCAGGCGCGGTGTCGTGGCGTAGTTTTAATGGCGCTATCAAACAAACAGGGCAAGTTGCTGCTGACCACCGGCAATAAAAGCGAAATGAGCGTGGGTTATGCGACGTTATACGGCGATATGTCAGGCGGTTTTGCGCCGATAAAAGACGTACCCAAGATGATGGTTTACCGATTGGCACGTTACCGCAATTCGTTATCTCAGGTGATACCGGAACGGGTCATAATCCGCCCGCCTTCGGCTGAACTGGCGCCCGGTCAGGTCGATGAGGACTCTTTGCCGTCTTACGACGTGTTAGACCTGATACTGGAACGTTATATCGAGAGGGATCAGTCTGCCGATGAAATTATTGCCGCCGGGTTCAGGCGCGAAGATGTAACGAGAGCCATCACGCTGGTAGACAGAAACGAATATAAACGCAGACAATCCCCGCCCGGAATCAGGATTACAGTCAGGGCGTTCGGTCGCGACCGGCGTTACCCGATCACTTCCGGCTATAGAGGCATTTAATTAGCCACTTGAAACCGCTCTTTCATAAATGGATTACCTTTCTCAATTCCCTTCTTTTTGTAATACAATAGAAAAGTTTTCATCCGTTTGTTTCGATCACATAATGTTCCTGCCAGCGGGTTATAAAAACAAAGTGTGTAGGCCGGATTAGCATAATCCGGCAAACCAATGCCGCCCCGTTGAGTTAGGGTGCCAAAAGAAGCACCCACCCCAACTTCGCTCACTGAACAGTTTCATGAGTAGGCAGTATTTAATAATTTTAAAAAGGTCAGTATTATGTGTTGGAGTGGTGAAGCGTCCGGTGTTTTAGCCGTCGTAGGTCTTAGTACCGCAGCTTATGTTGCAATTAAACAAGGAGAATCAAAAGAACTTTGGATTCCTTTAACTTATTTTGCCTTAATGGAATTATTACAGGCGGCAACTTACGTTTATATCGATTTATGTGACAATCCAAATAATCAGATACTCACGCTTTTAGGCTATCTGCACGTCGCGTTCCAGCCGTTTTTTGTCAACATGGTCGCGATGTATTTCATACCCGAAAGCGTCAAACTAAAAATCCGAACCACTGTCTATACCATTTGCGCGATCGGTTCACTTTTTATGTTAATCAAGATGTATCCTTTTGCTTGGGCAGGAACCTGTAACGTTGGCGTCGAAGGTTTTTGCGGCCCAAACGTTTGCTCCACTTCAGGTTCCTGGCATATCGCCTGGCAGATGCCTTTGAACGGCCTGATGTCAGACCCGGTCGGCTGGTTGTTTGGCTTTAACTGGGGCTTGCATGCCTTCACTTATATTGTGGTCGCTTTTTACCTGCCGGTTATATACGGCTCCTGGCGTTTCGTGGGCTTCCATTATTTAATCGGTCCGTTTATTTCCGATATCACAACCACAGATCCCAACGAATATGCTGCGGTTTGGTGCCTGTTCTCTATCGCACTGTGCGTATCGGTCATTAAATCCCCGATCAGAAAATATTTGCACGTTAAATCCTGGCCTTTTTATAAAAAGACCATCGGCGATTCACTGTAGTTTAAGCATTTTTAGTCACCATGAAGGACAGCTTCGTGCCCTTCATGGTGACCACATAGAAGTCTCATTTAACATTACCAATCCCGATTCAACCCATAACAACCGCTTTTCGTTTTGCGCCCCAGTTACCCGGCTTTGGATTGAAGACCCCCGCACAACGTTCGCCGCAAAATCGGCAGTTTCCTGAAGCATCCAGATTCCATTCAGACAATTCGTACCAGTCACGGCCTATCAGTAACTTTTTGCAACTGTGGCAATAAGTGCTCTCTGCGGATTTATCATGCACATTGCCTACATAGGCATAATGCACACCATTTTTTAAGGCGATTTGCCGTGCCTTCAACAGTGAGGCAAGCGGCGTAGGCGGCTTATCCAGCATCTTCCAGTCAGGGTGAAACGCGGTAAAATGCATCGGCACATCCGGCCCCAGATTCTCTACGACCCACTGGGTCATGGCTTCCAGCTCTGCTTCTGAATCGTTCTCGTCCGGAATAATTAAAGTCGTCAGTTCCAGCCAGACCGATGTTTCATGCTTGATATATTTAAGCGTTTCTAATACCGGTTCCAGATGCCCACCAACAATCTTGTAATAAAAACGCTCAGTAAAGGCTTTTAAATCAATATTGGCGGCATCCATCCATTGATAAAATTCGGCTCTGGGCTCCGCGCATACATAACCCGCGGATACCGACACTGATTTTATGCCAAGACTCCTACAGGCCTGTGCGGTATCAATCGCATATTCATGAAAAACCACCGGATCGTTATAGGTATAAGCGACGCTGTGGCAGCCATTATCCCTTGCCGCCTGTGCAATCTCATTGGGCGATGCCTTGCTCATCAACGTATCCATTTCCCGCGATTTGCTTATGTCCCAATTCTGGCAAAAGTTGCAGGCCAGATTACAACCGGCGGTACCAAAGGAAAATACCGAGGTGCCGGGTAAAAAATGATTCAGCGGTTTCTTTTCGATAGGATCAATGGCAAAGCCGCTGGAGCGGCCGTAACTGGTCATGACGATCTCATCGTCCAGATTCTGCCTGACAAAGCACAGGCCGCGCTGGCTTTTGTGCAGTTTGCAAAATCTCGGGCAAAGGTCACATTGAATCCGACCATCTTCTAACGTATGCCAGTAGCGGGTTTTCACCGTGTCGTGCGTAACAAAAGTAGTCATATCATGCTCCTTGGACCATTAATCAATAGTAAGGCTATCTTATGTTTTATATGTACCTTAACAGATAGTTAGATCGAATTATTTTCGTATAACTACTTAGGTAATGATACGTATAGATATCAGCTTGTATTGTCTTTATTATTGCCATCAGTAATGCGCACAACGTGTGGCGCCGAATGGCTGCTTTTAATTTTTAAGCAATTTGTAACAGCATCCAAACGTGCGATCAAAACGCTATATCAAAACAGCTTATACCGACTTTCAAGGGTTTGAATAACTCTTTTTTAGGCCATAAGAGGACAAGCTAATGAATAGACAACCCGCTGTAGCAGGCTCTTTTTATCCTTCAAACCCGCAGCAACTTCATTCAATGCTGACCCAGTACCTGGATGATGCTGCAACTGACGAAAAAGCACCCAAAGCTATCATAGCGCCTCATGCCGGTTACATTTATTCAGGCCCCATTGCCGCAACCGCTTATGCGCGGCTAAAGAAAGCCCGTGACCTGATAACCCGAGTTGTACTCATAGGTCCGTCGCATCGCGTCGCTTTCAGGGGGCTGGCGGTAAGCAGGGCGCAAACCTTCACCACACCTTTAGGCAGAATTCTTGTTGACCAGAAAGCTGTACAGACTATAGTCGAGCTGCCTTTTGTCGAATACATTGAGCAGGCACATACCTATGAACACAGCCTGGAAGTGCATTTGCCATTTTTACAGGAAATGCTGGGGGACTTTAAAATTGTCCCCATCGTCGCTGGCGACGCATCACCAGAACAAGTGAGCCAGGTACTCGATATGCTGTGGGGCGGTGACGAAACACTGATCGTGATTAGTTCCGACCTGAGTCATTATCATGCTTATGCAACCGCTCAAAAACTTGATAAAGCAACCAGTCTAACAATCGAACAGCTACAGTATGAACAACTCGACCCTGAATCCGCCTGCGGCAAGGTTCCTGTCAGCGGACTGTTAAAGCTGGCACGGGAAAAGTCACTCTCGATTAAAACCATCGATCTGCGCAACTCCGGCGATACCGCAGGAGAAAAAGACAGCGTTGTGGGTTACGGTGCTTATGTCATTGAATAAAGCGCTACAGCAGCGCTTGCTGGATTTAGCGAAACTCTCCATTCAGCATGGCCTAAAGACAGGCTCACCATTAAAAATAAACCTGGCTGAATATCCTGAAGAATTGACGGAAAAGCGCGCCACCTTTGTTACACTGCAAAAAAACCATCAACTGCGTGGCTGCATTGGGATGCTAGAAGCAGTCAGACCACTGGCCGAAGATATTGCTGAAAACGCCTACGCCGCTGCCTTCAATGACCCGCGCTTTCCACCACTGCAAGCATACGAACTCGACGACCTAGAAATACACCTGTCTCTGCTCACGCCCGCCGAACCGGTTTCATTTACTTCTGAACAGGACTTAATATCCCAACTGCAACCGGGCATAGACGGCTTAATATTGGATGAGCCGGAAATCTATGGCGTTGCGAACCAGCGCGAACAACTGCCCCCGAGAATAGATGGTTTAACATTGGAAAAAGGTCGCCGGCGCGGAACCTTTCTGCCTTCGGTATGGGAGCAATTGCCGGAACCGGAACAATTCCTGCGGCATCTGAAACTAAAAGCCGGATTGCCGCCCGATTACTGGTCAAAAAATATCAGGATTTATCGTTATCGCACCGAAGTGATAGACTGATACGAAGAGCCGAAATCGTTTGCGGCATCCCTAATCCTCGCCTTGACGCACGACTTTAAAACACTCAACTGTTCCGCTCATTTCATTGGCTGTAAGCAGATAATGCTCCCCATCTACCATAAAATGGGCGATTCCTTCGGGCGACTTGTCTTCGTCGCCGACAATCTTGCCCAGGGCGACCACTTTAGGGTGAAAGGGGTCGGCCAGGGAAATCAATTCAACTGAACCGGCTCTTTCCATGCCGACAGCAACATACGGGGTGCCGTCCAGATCCAGGGAAACCACCATTTCGGGTTCCGAGCCTTTTTTGCCGCTGCGCCGCTCAGGGTAGACTTTATTTGCGAAGGCAAGCTCATCAAGCTGGCTGCCGGTATCGCCCAGCAATGTGCCGGTTTCCGCATCAAAAACGCTGACCGAACGCCCTCCGCTGGTCGGTTGACCGTCCGCTGGCGCAGAACTATCCGTATCGGTATCGCCTTCATCGGCAGTGACGAAATAACGGCCATTGGCTACTGTGGTAATTCCGTCGGGTTCGCGAAAAGCCGTCATCGCTTGGTCAAATTTCACCCAGCCGTTATAGCGGGCATCGACTTTATGCTGGGTCGCCCCTAGACCGTAATAGCTGATGGCCTGTTCATTTACCAAATCAATGACCGCAACTGCATCGTCTTCCTGCAAGGTTACATACGCTTTCTTTGCATCAGGCGAAATGGCTATATATTCTGGCTCTAACAAGGCTGGAGAATGGGTTTTTATCGGGATTAATATTTTCTGCTCGCCTTTTGTTTCCATGCCGAAAACATCCTGTCCTTCAAAACATCCCAACAAGACTTTTTTCTTTTCAATCTTGCCGTTGCCGTCAAAATCCATATCCTTGCTGATGATGCCATCGCCATTCCAGTCGATTTCCCTTTCCATAAACCGGCCGGCTTTGCTTATCACGAAACCTGCATAATTAGTCATGTTAGCCAGCTCCAGATTTTTGTGGCTCACAATATGCCCGGATTTACTCATGCGAACAATGGAAACACTACCTTCAGGAGTGAAAAAATGCTTGCTTGAAGGCTCAAACAAAAAATCTTCCCCCTCATTGGCAATCAGGGCAAGTTTGCCGTCTTCGGAAAAAACCACGGAATCAGGCCCAAAGCCAACGACGACGCGATCTATTAATACCCCTGTTGTTGCCGAACGAATCTCCAGCCTGCCGGGGCGGTTACCGGCATCGATAACCGCAGCGAACATATCCAGCGAAGGATGAAACGCCACCGAGGTCAGCTCCTCACCCTTGCTTAGGTTAAGATTGAAACGCGCTTTCCTCTGCAAGCGCTCAGGATGACTGACATCCAGCAAGTCAACTTCACCCGTTTCGAAATTGCTGAGCACCGCCCGCAACGTGGATTGCTGCACGCTGACAATTTCCGTGCCTTGTTCATAACCCGAATCATAGTGACTGACGGGCTCTACACTCCAATTACCGGTGGGGGCGGAAGGCGTCAACGCACACCCCGCCAGACATAAAACCGGTGCTAATTTGATAATGTGACTAATTTTCAACGCTAACCTCTTCGATGACACTTTGTAGATATTCTCTTAAAGCATCCATCATATATGAATTCTTATCCAATAAAAAAGCCGCGCTGGTAATCCAGCGCGGCTTTGTGTCCAATTAATACTCTAATATATTTAGTACGCCAATTGTCCGCGAAGCGTAAAGGTATCATTATTATCCGGATCACCACCTGCTGCTGTTTTAACAGCTGGATTAGTGAAATTAAATGCTCTGGTGTAATCAGCCATTAAGCGGAAATTGCTGTTAAAGTACCAGTTTGCAGCGACCGTGACATTCGACGCTTCTCCGCCGTGGAAAGTGCCATCGTCTAGATCAACAGCAGAGTAACGTGTCGCAAGTTCAAATGCGCCCCATCCGCCATTTTTCAGACTGAAATTCTTCGCTGGATCAAGTTTATAAAACTTGCCTTGCTTGTACTTACGCGACTCGCCGGTGATTGTCCAGGCAGCGTCTGCATACCAGCCATCCACTTCTAAATTGCTGCCTGCATCTTTACGATCTACCCACTGACGAGTATATTCCGCACCTACAGATACTGGCCCGTACAAGCCAGCTGCTTCAAGCCCCAACATTTTGATATTACTAATACCACTTACTTTCGTGTCTATCAAATTCAGGTTAGACATATGATCGGTTTCATATACATAATGCATTTCGTTATCGATAACCTTACCGTCAGCGTTTGGCGCCCGGTAATTGCCGGCGACACCTAAATGCACAACTTTGGTTTTCTCTTCAATCGGCGCGAAAGTAGTGCGTCCTGAAATACCCCAGCCTTCGTCACCAGTGAATAGGGTCTTACCGTCCTTGGGATCTTTATTGGGGGTAATTGTGTCGCCATAAATACCGAGGGCAGCGGTATAGCCTGTTTTGGCTTCACTTTGAAAATTAAGACCGATCGCACGGTCAACAACCGGAGCGTTTAATACGTTCATTAAGGAACGCTCAGTAAACATCAGGTCATTAGAGCTTTCCAGCAACTCACGGCTGAAGTTTTGTTTCTGTTGACCACCAGTAATGCTCATAAAATCTAAGCCGGTGTATTGCATATATAAATCCTTCACGGCGACGGCGTTATCCGCGAAGTCCACTTGAGTCTTAAAGTTCCAGTCTTTGTAGAATGTACCGGTAAAATCTATCCGAGCGCGACGGAATTCAGTGCCGTCATTGGCCTCAACAGGAGCTTGTGTTTTTTTGCCGAAATCTTTAACAAAATTATCAGTGCTGCTGTAATTCGCATCGGCCTGAATACGGCCGCCCAGTTTAAACTTGAAATTCTTATCCTTTGTTTCAAAGTTAAGGCCTTTATTATCCAGCTTAACATTAACTGATTCAGGTGCTGAATCCGCTGCGGCGTGTTCTTCCAGCGCTTTAATAGCATTATCTTTTAATGCCAGATCTTCACGGATCGCCTCAATTTCCGCCGGTTTCGCCGGAGCATCCTGTACTTTCTCGAATGAGCCCATAAGTTCCCGGCCACGGCCCGGTTCTGCATAAATCTGCTTGGTTTTGGTATCTACATAAAGATCCATGGCAAATGCGCCTGATGATGCGCCCGCACCTAAAATGGTAGCGACTGCCAATGTAAGTCTGGATATTTTCATATTTTGCTCTTGGTTGTTATCAATATAGTTATCAAAAAATTTGAGCAAGAATAGAAAAAACAAATGACATCTTAATGACAGATTTATTACAGTTTGATGACAAAGCAACAAAACAATGCTTACGTTGCTCTCTTACAAATAATTTCCCGGCTTTTTCAGGCTTTATTGCAATTTCCAGAAAATATCCAATACCTTACCTATTCTCTTTTTAGCAACACCCGTCTTTGCATAGTAGTTTGCAAGGTTATTGAAAGATTGCGATGTTAAAATTGATCGGTAGAGTCAGTGGATAAGTAAAAAGTGGATTAAGATGCTATACTTTGGTATCGAATCGATATTAAATAGACAGGGGCTAACGGATTCTACTGAACTTTTATTTCAGCTAACGAAGGCTTACCCCCAAGAGATTCAATTGGATAATGCTTGCCAAACAATGACCTTAACGTACAATCGCTCTCTCTTGAAAGCCGCTAACTATAATAAAGTAAAGGGACACTAAAACATGGGGATTCTCAGCATGTTGCTCTGGACTCCGGCTGTTGGGGTTTTGCTCCTGGTTGTAACTCCAGGCCAGCACACTCACATAATTCGCTGCATAGCCAATCTGTTTACCACTGTTGCGTTTTTTCTGGCTTGCAGTCTGGTCATCAGACTTTATGACCAGCACAATGCTGGCATGCAGTTTTACGAATACTTTCCGCTTAATATTAAATTAGGCAGCGCTTACGCCTTAGGTATTGACGGCCTATCACTGCCGATGCTAGTTTTGGCGACGTTACTCACCTCAATCGCTCTGCTGGCTTCATTCTCTATTTCCAGCCGGGTTAAAGGCTATTATATCTGCATATTGTTGCTTGAGTTCGGTGTGCTTGGCGTATTTCTGGCTCAGGACTGGGCTCTGTTTTACATCTTCTGGGAAGTCACTTTAATCCCGCTGTTTTTCCTGATTGATCGCTGGGGCGGCAAACGACGTCACGCGGCGAGTCTTAACTTCGTGCTCTATACCATGGGCGGTTCGATTTTCATGCTGATCAGCCTGGTTGCGGTTTATGAGTATGTGCCTGAGCATGTTTCGTTAATGAGCGCGATGAGCCAGGTATCAGAAAACATGCCAAAAAATCAGCAGGTTTTGGCATTGCTTGGTTTTTTAATCGGGTTCGGCGTCAAAATGCCCATTTTTCCCTTACATGGCTGGTTACCGCTGGCTCACGTTGAGGCACCCAGTCCAGTCAGCATATTGCTGTCCGGCATTTTGCTGAAAATGGGGGCTTACGGCTTACTCAGAGTCGTCGTCATGCTGCCGGGAGCTGCACAAACGCTCCAGCCACTGCTGGTTTTCCTGGCGTTGTTCGGGATGCTTTATGGCGGTTTGCTGGCCTGGCGGCAAAGCGATCTTAAAGCCATGGTCGCCTATTCTTCGGTCAGTCACATGGGCATTGTGCTATTAGGCATTGCCACCTTGAATGAAGCGGGGATTACCGGAGCGGTCATACAGATGGTTGCCCACGGACTGATTGCCGGAGCCCTGTTTCTACTGGTTGGCCTGCTGTATGAACGTACCCATACCCGCAACATTCAGGATTACAGTTCACTGGTGCAGGTGATGCCGCGTTTTGCATTATTCACCACATTAACGTTATTGGCGGCTATGGGCTTGCCGGGCTCGGTTGGCTTTATTGCCGAATTACACGCAATTATTGGCGGTTTTCAGCAATGGGGCGGTTTGATGGTGTTTTTCAGCGCGAGCATACTCATCAGCGCCGCCTATGCCATGCGCACTATCGGCCTGTTATTCACCGGCCCGGTAAAACCGCAGATGCAGCATATTGAGGATTTGAAAACCTCTGAATTATTGGCCGCAGGAATACTGGTTGCAGGCATTGTGTTGCTCGGTCTGATGCCCGCGCCGCTGATTGATTTGTCCGCAGCGACCGTCACTCAAATGAACAGCCTGATCGGTCAACGGATTCTATAGGATTAGCGATGCAAGAGTCCCCTTTCTTTAAAACACCTGTGTTACGCGAACAAATCACCGCTGCACTAAATCATTTAGATCATGTATTGCCCGGGCAAGCGCCGATTCTTGATTTTGTGCATCACAATACCCTGCACGGATTTCAGCATCTACCGTTTGAAGAGGCTCTGGCTGAATTCGAAGCATTAACAGGCACTTGCGGCTATCTTCCAGAGGCACAAAACCGGGCGTTTTATAACCAGGGACGTATTGATGACCGTGATCTATCGGCAGCATTTGCCCATGACCCAAAATTACTGGCAGAACAAATCGTTTGTACATTAAAAGATAAAACGATTACACGACAAGACCTTTATCGCATTGCGATGTTATTTGATCTGCAAGCGGTTAACATCAGCCAGTTAAATTGGCAGATAGAAGAAATGGATGCTTTAAGTGCTGTGCAAGCCGATGTGCCTGAACAGGTTCGCAGCCAGTTGGATGCGGGTCAGGGCAACGCTATCAGGCAACTATGGGAAAACATTTTAAATAAACTTGAATTGGAACAAGCGGCAGTACACCCTGAAAACATGCTTGATCTATCAGTGGAGCAAGCCGAAGACTGGCTGGCGCAAGTTTCTCTGGTCGATAACCGTGCATCAGCGCATCAGCAAATGCTGCAACAGGCAGAGACTGCCCTGGATGAGTTGCTGTCCGAACTGGGCGATAGCATTACCTTGCGCGGCTTTATCATGGCATTGAGCGGAACAGACATACTTGATTCCGTCCGTCCACAGCTGATACGTCTGTGTGCGTCTGGACTGGATGAAGGCATGGCGGCCTGGCAGTTGCCGGAACGCCGCCAGTTAGGTCTTTATGCTGCCTGGAGGGCAACAGCACAATATGATGCAAGCCCCTTTTTGCATGATCTGCCTGACTGGCAACAAATTATGTCTGAACTGCCCGAAGATGCCGTAGATACCATCATCTTGCAACTGACCCATCTGGAAATACCGCAAGCCAAATGGGAAGGCTATCTGCGCCGACTGGCTCTCGAAATACCCGGCTGGTCAGGAATGATCAACTGGCGGCAGCATCACCCCAAATACCGCACCGAGAATGATGCCGCGCCAACACTAGCCGATTATCTGGCCATTCGCCTGACGCTGGACAGGCTCTGGCTTAATCAGATCTGCCGGGACACCTGGAATGTCGAAGCCAAACTGAGTTCCCTGCAAGGCTATTTCCGTAAAAACCTGTCCCAGTTTATAGTGCGCAGACAGCTACATCAAAAAGACTTGCCTGAATATCTGACCCAATTGGCTGAATCATTAACAAACCGCACAGATTCCGAACACCATCATCGCGCCGGCTGGCAACAGCTTGCCGATCTGATCGAAATCTGGCAGCTCAGCCCGATGACTAAAAATAACGATGGACGCTCAGTATGCAATAGCGGCTGGCGTTTGTTCCGCTTATGCCAGCACTTGGGACTAACCGCTACTCACATAGAACTGTTGCACAAAACAGATCTTCAGCAGATGCTAGCTGTGTTGGACGAATTTAATGTCACTGAACGCAGTAAAGTTTGGCTCTATGCCTACGAGCATCATTACAGGGAAGCCTTTTTCCAGGCCTTATGCTCAAACCATAATCGCGGTCGCTGGGCTAAACGCAATGAGCGCCCGGATTCACAAATCATATTCTGCATGGATGACCGTGAAGAAAGTTTTCGTCGCCATCTTGAAGAACTTAATCCCGCCATTGAAACACTGGGGGCCGCTGGTTTTTTTGGCGTTGCCATGAATTACAAGGGCCTGGATGACAGGAATGTAACGCCACTGTGTCCGGTGGTGGTAACGCCAGCACATGAAGTTCAGGAACTGGCACGAACCGGCAGCGAAAAAGATCTGCTTAGCCATAACCGTGGCCGCAAGCTGAACCAGCGTATTGCTAATATGCTGCACCAGGGCTTGCGCTGCAATCTGCTGTTGTCGCATCCGGTTATTGATGCCATTGCGCCCGTTACCTTCGCCGGATTATTGGGTAAAGCACTGTTTCCAAAACCACAACGCAATCTGGTTTCCGGCATCGCACAGCTGTTTTCGCCCAAGGTTGAAACCCAACTGCTGTTTACTGCAAAGGATAACAGCACAGCTGCCGAGCCAGATCATCCCAAACTGGGCTTTACCGATAATGAACAGGCCGATCGGGTCGCAGGCTTTCTGCGCAATACCGGCCTGACTTACGGATTCTCGGAACTGGTTGTCCTGATGGGGCATGGCTCCATCAGCCAGAATAATCCGCATTTGGCCGCTTACGATTGCGGAGCTTGCAGTGGCCGACACGGCGGGCCCAATGCCCGGGTGTTTGCGGCGATGGCCAATCGACCGGAAATACGCGAACTGCTGGCAGAACGCGGCATCACCATCCCATTCGATACCTGGTTTATCGGTGCCGAGCACAATACCTGCAATGAAGAAATCAGCTGGTACGACATCAGTGATGTTCCGGCGGAACGGCTGGCCGGGCTAAAAAAATTACAGCGGGAAATGCGCCATGCCCAGCTCATGTCCGCGCATGAACGCTGCCGCCGGCTGGCTTCGGCTCCGCGCAACCCGACACCGGATGAAGCCTTGGCCCATATAGAAGAGCGCGCCACTGATTTCTCTCAAGCGCGGCCAGAACTCGGTCATGCCACCAATGCCTCTGCGGTAGTTGGCCGCCGTTCGCTGACGCAAGGTGCATTTTTTGACCGCCGGGTATTTTTAATTTCTTATGACCCTACCCAAGACCCGGACGGCAAGGTTCTGGAAAATATTTTGCTCGCTGTTGGCCCTGTTGGTGCAGGTATTAACCTGGAATATTATTTTTCCACCGTGAATAACGAACGTTTTGGCTGCGGCACCAAAGTGCCGCATAACGTCACCGGTTTTTTTGGCGTGATGGAAGGCGCAAGCAGCGATTTACGTACCGGCCTGCCACAGCAAATGATTGAGATTCACGAGCCGATGCGCTTGCAGATTCTGGTTGAGGCAAAAACAGCGGTGCTGGAACAAATCTACGCTCGCCAGGAAAGTTTACGCGAATTGATAGCAGGCGGCTGGGTGCATCTGAGCGCCAAGGATCCTGACAGCGGTGAGATTTTTATTTTCGAGCGTGGCTCAGGCTTTATGCCCTGGCAAACCGAAGCAGAAGAGTTGCCGGTTTATGATAAATCACCGGATTGCTATCGGGATCAAACGCTGCCCGTCCCACCGGCACTCATTAAACAACCTGATCTGTTGGGAGCTGTGTAATGGATGCATTAGTCATTTTAATTCCCTTGATGCCATTTATCGCTGCTACCCTCATCGGCATGGGACATCTATTTGGTGCAATCAGCGGTGAAGCCAGCGAAAGCACAACGGCGGATATCGCAAACTGGGCTATCAGCATGTCTTGTTTGCTGGCTTTGACTTTGCTGGGCGCCGATTTACTGGACAAAAATGCCGGCTCATACAGCATTGGGCAATGGCTGGACAGCGACACGCTGAACGTTCAGATGAATTTTATCACTACCGGCTTTAGTGTCCGTTTGGCGGCACTGTTTTCACTGCTGTTAGTAATCATCCTGCGCTTTTCAGTCAACTACATGCACCGGGAAGCTGGTTATCACCGCTTCTTTTTCATCCTGAACCTGTTTGCTTCAGCCATGCTGTTACTGGTGTTATCGGGTAACGCTGTCGGCACTTTTATCGGTTGGGAAATTGCAGGATTTTGCTCATACCTTTTAATAGCCTATGCTTATGACCGTCCAGTGGCCGCCACTAATGCCACCCGTGTATTTGTGACTAATCGTATCGGCGATGCCGGTTTTATTCTGGGAATTGGCTTAAGCTATGCCTGGATTGACAGCATAAACTGGAATGATCTGAACGCTACTGCAGCCCAACTGCCATCGGGTCAAGCAACCGCAATATCCGCTTGCTTTGCCATCGCAGCCTTTACAAAATCGGCACAATTTCCTTTTATCCCCTGGCTGGCTCGAACGATGGAGGGGCCGACGCCATCGAGTGCGGCATTTTACGGTGCGGTAATGGTGCATGCCGGTGTTTATCTGTTGATTCTACTGGAGCCGGTTTTTGAACAGGCT
>JBAZTN010000048.1:0-17468 GCA_041661895.1 Methylobacter sp.
ATAGTGCTCACCGATGGCGTTATTTATGCCAGTGATCAGATTGATATCACTGCTCAAGTTCAACAAAAGTTAGCAGCCCAGCCCAATTAACTGATGCTTACCGTTAGTCATTTGGACTGACGGATTTGGCAAGCCCATCGTAAAGGTGATCGATCACCTTTACGAACACATTCCTCACTCACCGTTATTTTCCCCCATCCGTTTGTGTCGATTTATTCTTACCAATAAACATAATGAGTTAAAAATGATTGTCATACGCACTGCAAAGCTCAGCGATGTCCTGCAATTGGTTGCGCTTTTAAAAGACCTGTTTGCTATTGAAGCCGATTTTGATTTTGATCAGGACAAACAGGCGCTGGGATTGCAGTTGCTGCTAAAAAACGACCTGGCTTGTATTCTGGTGGCCGAGTCGAGTGACGATAATAAACTTCGGGGCATGTGCAGTATACAAATCTTGATTTCCACAGCGGAAGGCGGTGAGGTAGGATTGATTGAGGATTTGATTGTGGATACTGCTTTTCGCAATCAGGGCATTGGTGCAAAACTGCTTGCCGAGGCTGTTCATTGGTCTGAACGGCGGGGTCTTAAACGCTTGCAATTACTGGCGGATAAAAATAACTCACCTGCCTTGGAATTTTATGAGAAACAGGGCTGGCAATCGACGCAGTTGGTTTGTCTAAAACGACCTTTAAAAAAGTAAATTCAATTTTTATAAACCTTATTCCTCTGGGCCATAACATTTGGGGTAATCGATACACACATTACAAGAGGGGGCGCGACACAGATACAAGCCTTCCGCTTCGCAAAGCTGTTTGTACAGGAATTTTTTCCATTTCATGTCCTTGTCATTTTTTGCAGCCAATTCGGGGAAGTTGTATTGCAGCATGGCGCTCAATTGCGAGCGCGACCAGAGACCTAAATCCTGCCACAAGTGATCGCTACCCAGACAGCCGGCTACGATAACACCTATGATCCAGTCCATTTCGAGAGTATCGGGTTTACTGAATTGCTTTAGCAGATTAACCAGGTCATCTCTTTCCAGCATCCGGTCAAAGTCCAGCTTGCTGCCAGATGGCGCCTGTTCCGGAATACTACTGCCTGGAAAAAAATGTTCTTTTAACGAATTAAACTGCCCGGGCTCCAACCCCAGATAGTCAGGCAAAACGCCTTGCCCGGCAGACCAGCTGGCTACCATGCAGGTCAGCCATTCATGATTAGGAGCAATCATGGATTCTGATTTTAGCCGGAAATAGACCTGTTCCCGGTCATCCTGGAGTTGGAGAGCGGCAGACATGATTAATATTCGACCAGAATGTCTTCGTCCCTGACTATCATCTGGCAAGCCAGACGCCAGGGGGAAGGCAAATCGTCAACAATCATGCGCTCCATTTCTTCTTTACTGATTTTGCCGCTGGATTGCAGCACTGATTTCTCTTTTTCAGTTAAAGGGCCGCCCATGCGCTGGTGCTTGTTATCGATACTGCTGACTTTTACCAGACAGGTGCCGCATTCTCCATCCTCGCATTCATAATTGATCGGAATTCTGTTTTCCCGTGCCAGTTTTAGCAGTGTCTCTGTATGACTGCCTGCTACGGCATAGACGGTTTTGTCCCGGTATTCGGGATTTGAAAAAGTAACTAAAGCCATGATTTACTCCTTATGAGCGTGATGTGCTGTTGCATGCTTCCGCATGGGAATTCATGCCGACGATTATTCTTATCTGCATTCCCACGTTCCACGTGGGAAAGAGATAGTGTGTTTTTAAACCGGCTTGACCTTAATTGTTCCGCCCAGTACCTGCGCCTGACAAGCCAGCCGGTTATGCTTTCCGGCCATGTTTTCGCGCAGGACTTTATCTTCAAGTACAGACGGCTCGGTCAGATTGTTCCAGCCTTCCGTTACTTTCATAATGCAGGTACCGCAATCGCCTTCACGGCAGCCGTAAGTAATACCTGAACCGACCTTTTCGGAAATTTCGATAATCCGCGTACCGGCAGGTGCCGAAACGGTAACATTAATATCTTCAAAGGTAATTGACGCTTTCGCCATTGCTACTCTCCTGGTGTGTTATAAAAATATTATGCAAGATCAGCCATATCAATCACTTTGGATTGCCTTAAACCCATAAGATCCTGTGCCATTTCATGCCCGAATTCACGACAGATTTCGATTTCTTCTTCCGTCGGAATTAACTTGATGCGTATTCCCGGAATGGGAACGCGCAATTTGAGACCGCGTAAGCGATCCTCAACCATTTTCACGCCTTCCCCGGTCCAGCCATACGAACCGAATACGCCTCCCAGCTTTGACTTGAGATTAATGACAGCCAGTGAGGACAATAAATCCCACACCGGTTTAACTGCATCACCGTTGATGGTCGGTGTGCCGAACAGGATGCCGTCCGCACCTTCTATCAAATCAACGAAGGGTGCTATTTCACTGCCTTCCAGGTCGTACAGGGAGACGCGCACATGCTCCACGGCCATTGCGCCTTCATAAATGGCCTCGGCCATGCGCCGCGTGTTGCCGTAGGAGCTGATATAAAAGATCAACAGGGTTTTTTCGCCTGCACTGATTTTGCTTTGCAGAGCCGAACGAGATAATTCGTGATAGCGCTGCACATACCGTTGTGGCTGATCGCGCAATAAGGGGCCATGCGCAGGCAAGATTTTATTCAGCGGTAGCAACGGATCAATCAGAACCAGCGCCCGATTTACATACTCTTTAAACGGCCGCATGATGTGGGCATAGTAATATTCAAACGAAAAGCGGAAATCGCCGACTTCATCGTTAAACAGGCGTGAATCACAAAAATGGCAGCCAAACACATCGCCTGAAAACAGGGTTTTTTCTTCCGCCAAATAAGTGCATTGGGTATCCGGCCAGTGCAAATAAGGGGTATGAAAAAAAGTTAAGGTGCGATCGCCCAGCGATACCTTGTCGCCGGTCATTACCGGCGTAAAATCAAACTCATCCTGCTTCAGCAGGGCCTTGAGCATGGATTGCGCTTTCTGGGAAATGTAAAGCTGGGCTTGCGGCGCGCGACGCATCAGTTCAGGCAATGCGCC
Organism: Methylobacter sp.; assembly: GCA_041661895.1. Taxonomy (GTDB): domain Bacteria; phylum Pseudomonadota; class Gammaproteobacteria; order Methylococcales; family Methylomonadaceae; genus Methylobacter_A. Next base: position 3,069 of record JBAZTN010000048.1, read on the forward strand.
GGTATGATCGGGTTCCAGATGATTCAGGACGATGACTTTGATTTCGTCATAATTGGCTACCGACTCTAAACGGGCAAAAAAATCATCAGCGAAATTTTCTTTGACGGTGTCGATAATTGCAACGCCTTCGCTGCCTCTAACTACATAGGCGTTGTAACTGGTGCCATTGGCGGTTTTTAGAATGATGTCAAAGGTGCGTAAATTTGGGTCCAGAGCGCCTATCCAGTGCACTCTTTCAGACAACGGAACTGCCTGCGGTACGCCAGCAATGGTTAAGACCGGTGGCTTACTCATGACCGCAGCTTGCTTGTAAAAGCTGGCGAGGGCAGCTTTCTATGTCCCGATTTGTATCCCCGGCCGTCTCGATTTCTTTCAAGCCGATCCAGTCATCCACCGCCTGCTGATCAAATCCCGCCATCAAGCTATCGCCGACCTGCATTAAGGGACGGCGGATTAATAGCGGATTTTCCAGCATCAACGCCAAGGCTTCCTGCTCTGACAGCTTATCAGGTTCAATTTCGCCCAGTTTGATCGCTGGAGCGCTGACATTGAACCAATCCCGCACCGCCAGTTCACCGAAAAAAGCGCGCAAACGGTCTTTTTGCCAGGGTTCAGTCAATAGGTTTAGCGCGACGACCTGATGACCTGCTGCCGTTAATAATTTCTTTTGCCGGGTATTGTTAATACAACCGGGTTTTTCATAGAAATAGACAGTGGCCATCAGATGCGCCCTCAATTAGTGGGACTGTAACTCAGCCATTGCTTCCGCCATTTTTTCCGGCGGAATACCCGTCAAAGAGCCGGGCGGGTTAAACGCTACTCCTAACGAATCCAGAATTGCGCCTTCAATCGGACAAATACTGGCGCATTGATGAACCGGAAAATCACCCTCACATTCGGTGCATTTTTTACTATCAACCAAAAAATGCGGTTTGGCTTCATAAATGGCGTTACTTGGACAGACCGGTTCACAAGCAAAGCAATTTACGCAAGATTCAATTATTTTTACTGCCATAACAAACTCCTGAAATAGGGTACGCATTTATGCCCCAGCGGGTACTGCGTACCTTTTGCCGCATTGAAAATAGGGTACGCGGTGCGTACCCTACGGCTGTTAAGCACTTGCCCTGACTGTTTCAGGTTTATCATCCAACTTACCCGCTGCGGCCATTTCTTTATAAACTGCCATGACAGCCTCTTCGATAGGTTCCATGGCATGTTCGCCGTTTGGAGCGATACCTGCTGCTTCCAGCATTTCCCACGGTTCATAGCCGACTTTCGAGCACAGCACCGCTTCGCATCCCGCCAAAGCACGGATAGTCACTTGCAGAGTGCTTTCGCCGTCGCCGCAAGAGGTGTCGCCGCCGCAATATTGATCGGCTTTGCGATGACTGATAAAACGCACGCCGTCCGGCGATGCTTCATAAATCAGGAATTCCTTGGCATGACCAAAATGCATGTTAATCACGCCCTGGCCGCTGGTGGCTACGGCCATCAATACCGGCCGGGTGGTGAGCTTGGGTTCCTGCTTATGTTGCTGCGCCTTTTCGGCTTTTTCCAAACGCTTGCTGTCCATCTCAGCCTGTATGGCCTGATGTATCACCTTGCGTTTTTCCATCGCCGCCTGATAATCGATTTCCATATCTTCAATCTTATCCAGAGTAAACTCGTCACCGCGATCCTCGCCCAACAAACCCACCGCATCGGCGCGGCACTGGCGGCAATGACGCATCATGTTCATATCGCCGGAACAGCTGTCTTGAAGGTCTTGCAATTCATCGGGGGTAGGGCCGCGTTGCCCCATCACGCCGTAGAAAGTGCCATGCTCGGCTTCGGCAATCAGTGGCATCACGTTGTGCAGGAATGCGCCTTTGGATTTAACAACTCTACTGACTTCCGCCAAATGCTCATCGTTGACACCGGGAATCATCACCGAGTTAACCTTAACCAGAATGCCTTTGGCAATCAGCATCTCAAGGCCTTTTTGCTGTTGCTCGATCAGGATTTTCGCGCCCTTTACGCCTTTAATGCGTTTATTGTTCCAGAAAATCCACGGATAAATTTTTGCGCCGATTTCAGGATCAACGCAGTTAATGGTGATAGTGACGTGATCGATATTGTGCTTGGACAGCTCTTCTACCGAATCGGGTAAAGCGAGGCCATTGGTTGATACGCACAATTTAATATCCGGCGCTTCCTCGCTTAAACGGCGGAACGTTTCAAAAGTGCGTTCCGGGTTGGCTAACGGATCGCCCGGGCCGGCAATGCCCAACACCGTCATTTGCGGAATATTGGCCGCCACGGCCATGGTTTTTTTAACCGCCTGATCCGGCGTCAATACTTCAGACACCACGCCGGGACGCGATTCATTACTGCAATCATATTTACGGTTACAATAATGGCACTGGATATTACAAGCCGGAGCAACAGCAACATGCATCCTGGCAAAATAATGGTGAGCATCTTCCGAATAGCACGGATGATTCTGTACCTTTTCCCTTATAGAATCAGGTAATGAATCCATTTGATTATCGGTTGAACCGCATGAGCCTGCTGAACAGCCGCCTTTTGATGCAGGTGCATCGTTTAATACTGGCAATTCCATAGTATTTGACCTCGTTAGTTGCGTTTACTCAAAGTAAAAGCACAGGTCATGCCAACGGCAATATTTTATATTATGTTATTGATTTATATGTTTTCTTAGTTGGTGAATAAACCGTATTGTTGCAAATGCAACAGTCATGTTTTTGGGTTTTGTAATTAATAGGACAATGAGTTTGGCTGTGAAAAATCATTGTAATCTTATACTTTTGCAGTCATGAGATAGTGTCAAATTCGTAGCACCTCAGTTGGGGTGTAAGGTTTTATTTGTGTTTGACAGTAACCATCCTATAAACTGTGCAGCCCTAATTAATAACTTATTAGATTTCATGTCCAACACCAAGCTAACTGAAAAGTAACTAGCCGCTATCAGACCTCTCGAACTTGAGCTTCGAAAGGCTGTGCAACATGCTGAGTCTGAGGAAGCGATTGAGCTTGCTGGAAAAATTCAAGCCCTATTTCTCAATGATCGCACACATCATCGTCTGTTGCGCGCGAAACTCTGGGCTTTTGAGGCATGCTCGGATGCAAATCGTCTAACCTATGCAGAAAGCGGTTTTATTGGTATTAGAAAATTATCTGGGCCAAATACACGTCTTTATCTTGAGGCCAGCTCCCTTCTTGCCGTTTGCTTTCTACGTCAGAAGAAGACATCTGAGTCAAAGGAACTCATTCACGAAGTTATATCGAAAATCAATAATATTGCGTCAGATCGTACTCGCCATCAGTTTCAGAAGCGATTAATTGAGAGGATCGAAGAGGAGTGCATCTTTGCTGAACTGATTGGTGTGGGTGGAGAAAAGCTTGATGTCAAAGAAATTGAAGCTAAAGCGATTTTTTTGATACAGCGCAATACTGACGATGAGATATTAAAGCTAATTGGCAATAGTGTTCCTGTGTCCAGTGTAAAGCTCCTAAACGACGTTCGCACATACTCAATCGAGCAGCTCCCCACCCCTGATCGAAAATTATTACCTGCCCCTGAAAAGGCGGAAGACCCAAAGCATATTGGTCGCATTACTTTTGCTATTCTTCGTAGAGTCGCATGGAAAACGTTTTGTAAACCATCAAGCCCAATCTACAAACTTTGGGCAAATCGAGTGCCAAAGGTTATCAATGAGGGGTATTTCTCAGCGGCAGTTGTAACAACTATGGGTGATTTCAGGATCGGAATACCAATGATCGCAAGTGGACTTGCTGCTCTAATAATGAAATATTCTGCTGAGGAATTTTGTGAGCTGGCAAAACCCAAGGGCTTAATGATTGCACCTGATGAAAAATAAATCTAAGCCAGGTAGGCTATACAATCTCAATACAGGCTTTATTGTCGATAATTAACGCTTGTTAAATGGCTCGCTGATTGTCTAGCAAGGTTTTGATAGTTGCCGTTTTCGATTGATTGCCCATCTTGAGCCAAACTATCTTGGGAGGTTGCCCATGAATCAGCCCCATTTCGTAAAAATCAGCGTCCTGGGTGGTGATGATATAGTCGTTATCAATGGCATATTGGCGAATGACACTATCATTGGCACGCTCCAGGCCAACCAACGCCACCTGAGTTGAACCGAAGTAGCTGTCTTGGATGAATGGCACGATTCGCCGTGACAGGTTTTCATCAAGCAATAGCTTCATGAGGCTTTGATGGTTACGGATTGCCGCTCCCTATCGGCTGCAAATTGCAGGCAGGCGGTAATATCGTCATCCGTTAATTCCGGGAAATCTTCGACAATTTCAGTACGGCTCATGCCATCGGCTAACCAGGAGAGCACATCATAAACGGTAATCCGTAAACCTCTAATGCACGGCTTGCCGCTACGCTTGCCGGGCTCAATGGTAATCATGTTGTGATAATCAATGCTCATGGCTTTGTACTCATTTTGAGTTTGGTCGAATCACATTATATCGCGTTGATTAATAAATGGGGATAATAACCAACCTCAAGCCACATCGTAATACCAATCCAAAAGCTCTTCACCGCCCCAGTTTTCAGCATTGCCGGGGATGGTTTCATCGGTTTCGTATAGCGTCATTTGTCCGGGTTTGGGGGAGGTTACCAATAAGCTTTCTGCATAATCGACTGAACAGCCTTGCTTGCCTGTCTCATCTATTAGCCATTCAGCAGCCATGGCGATTGCTTCCTGCCGGGTTTCACCAAAGCCGAAAACGGCATAATCATGTTGCACATATAAAATGGTCATAGCTGCTCCAGGTTCGTTAAATTTGCTTCATGGTTATATCCAGGGTCAGGATCCGGTAGGCGATTTGCCTAGGTGTCATGTTCAGCAGGCGGGCGGCTTTGGCTTGTACCCAGCCGCTTTGCTCCAAGGCGGCAATGACCCGTTCCCGGTCATCCATGTTTTCATCATTAAAATCAATCGCTGGCGTTTTTTGCGGTTTATGGCTGATAACTGTGCCGATTTCATCTTCCAGGCCGGTGCTGACCATGACGTCGCGATCGATAATGCCGTTTTGACTCATGATGGCGGCGCGCTCCAACCGGTTTGCCAGTTCGCGGACGTTGCCGGGCCAGTTGTGCTTCATCAATATGCGTATCGCGCTTTCCTTGATTTCCAGTGGCCGACCGCCTTGCTGCAGCGAAATTCTGCCGAGCAGGAATTCTGATAACTCCGGAATATCTTCTGTCCTGTCGCGTAATGCAGGCATATGGACGGGCATTACATTAAGGCGGTAATACAAATCTTCCCTGAACGCGCCTTCAGTCACTTCTTCTTCAAGATTGCGATTGGTTGCGGCGATGATGCGGACATTGACCTTGATGGTTTGGGTACCGCCCACCCGTTCAAATTCACCCTCCTGCAATACGCGGAGCAGTTTGGCCTGGAACGATGCGGAAATTTCACCGATTTCATCGAGAAACAGGGTGCCGTTATCGGCCAATTCAAAACGGCCTTTGCGCTGGCTGATGGCGCCGCTGAACGCTCCTTTTTCGTGCCCGAATAATTCAGACTCCAGCAATGTGTCGGGCAGGGCGGCGCAATTGAGTTTTAAAAAAGGTCCGCTGGCGCAGCCGGAGTTAAAGTGGATCGCATTGGCGACGACTTCTTTACCGGTGCCTGATTCGCCCCGGATTAATACCGTGGTATTCCATTTCGCAACCTGACGTATTAAATCGAACACCTTTAACATGGGCGCAGAATGGCCGATGATGTTCTCAAAGCTGTAGTTCTTGATCAGCGCCTGTTTGAGCTGGTCGCGTTCACTCAGCAGATGGCGCTGTTTGCGTTCGATGACCCGCAGCATCTTGACGCTCTGTGCGATAAGGTTGGCAATCATCTCCATAAACCGGGCGCGCTCCCCCAGAAACAGGCTGTTATCCGGCTGGGCGGCCAGCACGCCGATGGTGTCGCCTTCTTCTATGTAGATGGGTGAGCCGATAAAAGGCAATTCGGGATCATATAACCCTAAGCGGCCTAAAAAACGCGGCTCTTCGGACACTTTTTCAATGACAATGGTGCTGCCTTCATCAATTATGGCGCCCATCAAGCCTTCACCCGGGTTGTATCTGACCGGCTCGGTAAATTTACCGCCTCCATTGGTATGTGCCACGCTTACGATCATGCTGCTATTTTCAATTTCCCGCAGCGTTATTATGCCGGAACGCATACCCGATCGATTGTGCAGTATCTCCAAGACCGTCTGTAATTTTGCGTGCAAATCGTGGGTGCTGTTTAATACCTGGCTGACAATATATAAGGTATCAAGTTCGGCTTCGATCAGTTGTAGTCTTTCAGCCATTACTCTACTCCCTTAAATACCTGCTTGTGCAGAGGAAAACTGATTTTAAACCGGCAGCCCTGATCATAATCAGGATCTATTTCAATGAATCCCTGATGCTGGTTTACTATTTCCTTTGCCATCACCAGTCCCATACCCGCCTGATTGCCACCCATGGGGCGGGTGGTATAGAAAGGTTCAAACACTTTCGCGCGTTTTTCAACCGGAATACCGAGGCCTGTGTCTTCAATGCTGACATAAATCAGATCGGCATCGGTATCGGTAGTGATCTTAAGCCGCTGTTCTGCATTATTCGACTCGCTGATGGCTTCAATCGCATTGTCTATCAGTTGCTTGAATAATATACGCAGGCGATTTTCAGAACCCAGCATGGTTGGCAGTTGGGCAAGTGGCTGCCAATGCACATCTATATCGTTACTGCAGATCCGTTGGTTACTGAGTAGCAGCACTTCATGCAGAATCATGTTCAGGTTAATCGGGATAACGGCTGTTTGCAGAATCTCGGGAATACATTTTTGCATGGTTGCAACAGCTTCTTCCCCGGATTGCTGGATTTGCTGCAATATCTGTAACAGACCGGCATTTTGATCATCACCCTTGTGTCTTAAAATCTGCTCGGCCGCCCCAATTTGGTTCATGGGCATTTTAATTTGGTGCATCGCGCCCAGTAATGTTTCCCTGATGCCGCGCACCCGCTCATCCTCAGCCATAATGGTCTTTAAAGTCTGAATATGTAACTCTTCCATCTGTCTGCGTTGCCGGGTGATATCTGTTATTGTCAGTATGAGATATTGTTTGGATGCCTTCTCAAAAAAGGCATCGGCATTAACATCATTCTCTAAAAACCAGTTTCCGGCACAGGAGAACCAGCGGGTTCTCAATCTTCCCTTACTTTCTATTTTAAATTCGCGGTTATTAAAGCCTTGCTGTTTGCTTTTTAACTGCGACCATAAATCGCCCATCTCATCCCGCAGTTTGCGTAAAAAATATGTTGCAGGTTCGCCCTTATCAAGATCACTCACCAGAGCTTTGTAGTTATGGTTATCCAGGATAACCCTGTCCTGATCATCAAGGACAACCATGGCGATAGGCGATGAATTAATGACCGACTCAACCAATAATTTCTGGTTGATGACCTCTTTTTCGGATTCATACGGCTTGGTAATGTCCCTGTGCATGCCTATGTAGTGAGTGATCGCCCCGGCTTCATTCAACATGGGGGCAATCGTCAAATCAGAGAGGTAACGGTCTCCGGATTTATGCCGGTTACATAGGGTTCCGCGCCATATTTTCTTGGCGCTGATGGTGCGCCATAAATCGTGATATACCTCTTTTGGCGTATGTTTGTCCGATAATATCGATTCGTTTTCACCCAGAATATCTGCGGACTGGTAACCCGTGACTCTGGAAAACTCCTTATTAACGTAAAGAATTTTGGCTTTCTTATCGGTAATGGAAATAGCTATCGGCACCTGTTCAACCGTTTCAATAAACAGGCTGAAAAGCATCCTTTCGCCATTATCTATAGACCCTTCTCCAAATAAGTCAGCAAGTTCGTCGATAACGCTCGTCATGTTGGTATGGGTCTGTAAAAATCGCAATGAAGTTTTTTTCATAAGTTATAGCCGGGTGTGAGGTGTTTTAGTATTACCTAAGCAAATATAACGCCAACATCAATGCTAATGTCTTGCGCATAACGACATCATTAGTGGATATCCCCTTTGTTTGCTAGGGGAATCCATGATCCACGCAGATTCATCGTCTATAAGATTTTGTAAGGTTTACGACACACACATTTTTATCGATGTCGGTATGTATTACTTACAACAGTTTTCATGCACCAGTTTGGGGAGTTTTTGTAAGGCACTTGGCTTGTAAACTTGCTGTGCCTACACAATTACCGAATTGGCATAATTGATGCTGTGCACATAGCAAACGGCCATAAGGAATCTCAAAACAAGTTGATTCCATTCATGGTTCGACAAGCTCACCACGAACGGAATCAACACAAACCGTTCGTCCTGAGCCTGTCGAAGGACTTAATCAGAGATTTCCTTAAAACAGTCTGGAAAAAATAGTGAGTGAATATCTTTTACTTTTATTAGGCACGGCTCTGGTCAACAACGTGGTTCTGGTGAAATTTCTCGGGCTGTGTCCGTTTATGGGCGTCTCGAAAAAACTGGATTCAGCATTGAGCATGGGCCTGGCAACAACCTTTGTATTGACCCTGGCAGCGATGACCAGCTGGATGCTGGAACACTTTATTCTGGAGCCTTTTAATATCCAGTTTTTACGCATACTCGCCTTTATCCTGGTGATTGCCGCCGTGGTGCAGTTCACTGAAATGGTGGTACATAAAACCAGCCCGGTGCTGTATCAGATACTGGGTATTTTCCTGCCGCTGATCACCACCAACTGCGCGGTCTTGGGCGTGGCGTTACTGAATGTGCAGGAACACTACGGTTTTATGCAAAGCATGATTTTCGGTTTTGGTTCTGCGGTCGGCTTTACTCTGGTGATGGTGCTTTTTGCAGGCTTGCGGGAGCGCCTGGCGTTAATGGCGGTTCCTGCATTATTTGCAGGCACGCCGATTGCGTTTATTACCGCCGGTATTTTATCGCTGGCATTTATGGGTTTTGCAGGGCTTTACAGTAAATAGTTACAGGAAAGAAACTATGTATGTTTTATCTGCCATTGTAAGTTTAACCTTGTTGGGGCTGATTCTAGGCTTGCTGCTTGGCATTGCCGCCAAGTATTTAAAAGTTGAAAGCAGCCCGATTGTCGATGAACTGGAATCCCTGCTGCCTGGGTCGCAATGTGGTCAATGCGGTTTCCCGGGTTGCAGGCCGGCTGCCGAAGCATTGGCCGAGGGCAATGCTCCCGCTACGATATGTCCTCCCGGCGGTAGCGCCCTGGCTGAACAAATCGCCGCGTTATTGGGGTTGGATCTGGATTTAAGTGACGTCAAAGAACCCGAGTTGCTGGTTGCCAGGGTCAGCGAAGACACCTGCACCGGTTGCACCCGTTGCTTTAAAGTCTGTCCTACCGACGCCATTGTCGGTGCGCCCAAGCAAATTCACGCGGTCGTTGCCGATGCCTGTATAGGCTGTAAGAAATGCGTTGACGTATGTCCGACCGAATGCCTGCAAATGCACCCTGTTGAGGTTACCTTACGCAACTGGCGGTGGACTAAACCTGTTTTGCCTGAAGCGAGTAACGCCGTATGTTAAGTTTTTTTTCGAAACCGCGCATTCGTGGTGGCGTCCATGCGGAGGAACATAAAGCCGCGACTGTGGCACTGCCCATAGCAACCAACTTTCCGTTGCCGAAAAAACTGTATATCCCGCTGCAGCAGCACGTCGGAAAACCGGCAGAGCCGCTGATTAAGGTCGGTGAAAAAGTGCGGAAAGGGCAGTTATTAGCCTACAGTCAGGGCCTGATATCCGCGCCCGTACATGCGCCCAGTTCGGGCGTCATCCTTGATGTGAACGATTATCCGGCTCCACACCCGTCTGCGCTGCCTATTCGCACCATCGTGTTGGAAACCGACGGCAAAGACGAATGGGTGGCTACGCAAATGGTTGACGACCCTTTCCAGCTAACGCCTGAAGAAATTAGTTTGCGGGTCGGCGCGGCGGGTATCGTCGGCCTGGGCGGTGCAACTTTCCCGACCGCGGTCAAGCTCAATATGGGCCGTGAAAATCACGTCGATACCTTGATTATCAATGGATCGGAGTGCGAGCCTTATTTATGCTGCGACGACCGGCTGATGCAGGAGCGCGCCGGGGAGATAATCGACGGTGTGCGCTTGATGCTGTACGGCATGACAAATTCGCCGGGAGCGAATTTGCATTTACCCGAAGGGTGTCGTACAGGGAGGTACGACATGAATACTGAGCATGCGGTGGTGGCGATTGAAGACAACAAACCGCAGGCTTATTTTGCGATGCGAGCCGCAGCAGAACCTCATGCGCAGATAAAAGTCATCCAAATCCCAACTCGTTACCCGATGGGTTGGGACAGGCAATTGATCCGTTATGTAACTGGCAAGGAAGTCCCGGTCGGTTGCCGCTCATCGGAAATCGGCGTGACCATTCATAATGTCGGCACCGCTCATGCAGTCCATAAAGCGATTCGTCATGGGCAACCTTTGCTTAGCCGTGTTGTAACAGTAGCCGGCGGCGCGGTGAAACGGCCGATGAATGTGGAAGTGCCTTTCGGCACTTTAATCTCCGAACTGTTCGACTTTTGCGAGGTTAATCAGCAAGAAACCGCACGCATCATCATGGGCGGCCCGATGATGGGCGACTCCTTACCACACACGGGTCTGCCCACTGTCAAAGCCACCAGCGGCATTCTGGCATTGACCCAAAGTGAACTCAAAAACACCGATGAACAGCCCTGTATCCGTTGCGCCAGTTGCGTCAGCGTTTGTCCGGCTGGACTCCGGCCTCTGGATATGGCGAACAACATCCGCATCAACCAACTGGATGCGGCTGTGGATATAGGCCTAAAAGACTGCATCAGTTGCGGCTGCTGCTCTTATATCTGCCCGTCCAACATTCCGCTGGTGCAGTATTTTAAATATGCCTCGGGCGAAGTGATAGCCAGACAACAGGCGCAGCATAAGTCCGAGCAAACCAAAAAACTAATCGATGCGCGTAATGCCCGTATGGAACGCATCGCTCAGCAACAACGCGAAGAAGAGTTGGCCCGGATAGCGGCCAAGGCGGAGAGGGAACGGCTTAAAGCCGAACAGGAGGAATTGGCATGATTGCACATATTAAACCCAGCAGCGGCGCGCATGTTGGCGCCAACACCAGCGTCAGCCATATCATGTGGCAAGTCATGCTGGCAATATCTCCGGCGACAGCGTTTGGGCTGTTGATTTTTGGCTGGCCCGCGTTGAACCTGTTTGTTATCACCGTGTTATCGGCAGTTCTTTTTGAAGCCTTATGTATGCACCTCAAGGGGAGGGTGGCCAAACCTGTAATCATGGACGGTTCTGCAGTATTGACTGGCTGGCTGCTGGCCATGACGCTACCGCCTTGGGCGCCGTGGTGGATAGGCGTGGTCGGTTCCGGGCTGGCGATTATTTTGGGCAAACAGGTTTATGGCGGCCTGGGGCAAAATCTGTTCAATCCCGCCATGCTGGCACGGGTCGCGCTGCTGATTTCCTTTCCTATCGAGATGACGACCTGGGCGAATGTGTCGCCATTGTTTTTTTCGCATTCGCCGGGTCTGGTCGAAAGTTGGCGCATTACTTTTTCAGGCCTGGAAAATTTAGATGCCAGCACCGGCGCGACCACGCTGGGCTTTATCAAAACCGAGTTTTCCCAGAACCGTTTACTGACCGACATCCTCAAGGATTACTCCGGTTTCCTTAGCTTTATCGGCTGGTCGCGCGGCAGCTTGGGTGAAACCTCGACGCTGTTGCTGGGCTTGGGCGGCGTGTGGTTGATCCGCCAAAACGTCATTCAGTGGCAGATTCCGGTGTCCTTGTTGCTGACGGTTGCGCTGCTGGCAGGTATTTTTCATGGCATGGATAGTGGGCATTATGCCAGTCCGCTGCTGCATTTGAATTCAGGCGCGTTGATGTGTGTGGCATTTTTCATTGCCACCGACTATGTCACCTCGCCGAATACGCCTACAGGGCAGCTGGTGTTCGGTGCAGGTTGCGGGCTGCTGATTTTTGTTATCCGTACCTGGGGTGCATATCCTGAGGGAGCGGGTTTTGCCGTGCTGCTGATGAACTCGGCAACACCGCTGATCGATCATTACATTCGCCCCCGAATCTACGGACGCGACCGCAAAGGCAAGCCCCTTGAAATACCGAAATCCTGAACCAGAGCGTAAGCCATGAAACTTGACCCAGCAACCATCGAACGCCTGAAAGAAAAAATCGCCGTTTACCGGGAATTCCTGAAAAACTGGCTGGAGCCGTCGAACCTGGCTCAGCTCAGGCCCAAACTGGAATTTCAAACAGGCATCTTAGCGGGCTTCGCTTTGATTGCCAGTGTGCTGCTGGGTGTGACCAATTGCAGCACCGAAGGCACCATTCAACGGCGGCTCGATGAGGATTTAAAAAAATCGCTGGAAGAGGTCGTACCTGCCGCTCTTTATGATAATGACATGCTGCAAGACACGATGAATATTCCGTCCGCCGAATACAATATCGGCGCGAACGAAACCACCGTTTATATCGCTAAAAAGTCCGGCCAAGTCACCGCCGTGTGTTTTAAGTTTACTGCGCCTGACGGCTATTCCGGCGCTATCAACATGATCATGGGCATAGACCGTGACGGCAATATTCTGGGCGTGCGCGTGCTCAGCCACAAAGAAACTCCCGGCCTGGGCGATAAGATCGAAGTAACCAAGTCGGACTGGATATTGAACTTTGCCGGCCGCTCACTGGACAATTTAGCGCCGGCAAAATGGGCGGTTAAGAAAGACGGCGGCGAATTCGACCAGTTCGCCGGTGCGACCATTACCCCGCGCAAGTCGGTGCAGGCTATTTACCGCGGCTTGCAGTTATTCAAAGCGCATCAGGCGCAACTGATCATTCCTTGAGGAGGGCATGCCATGTTTCTATCAGAGACTTATCGTAAAATCGCCAGTGACGGCATCTGGAACAACAACATCGTTTTCGGGCAAAATCTGGCGCTTTGCCCCTTGCTGGCAGTGACCGGAACAGCAACCAACGGTTTGGGCATGGGCCTCGCCACGCTGGCGGTCATCATCGCGTCCAACGGTCTCATTTCTGTGGCGCGGCATTTAATCCCCAGCGAAATTCGTATCCCGATTTTCGTGCTGCTGATCGCCGCGCTGGTGACTTTGGTCGATATTTTAATGAATGCGTGGGCGCACGAACTCTATAAAGTGCTGGGTTTGTTCATTGCGTTAATCGTCACCAATTGTGCCTTGTTAGGCCGCGCCGAAGCCTTTGCCTCCAAGCAGCCGGTTAGGCATGCGCTGTGGGACGGCTTGATGATGGGCTTGGGCTTTACCATGGTTCTGGTCGCGCTCGGTGCGGCAAGAGAAATCAGCGCGTCGGGCACGCTGTTCGCCAATGCGTCATTATTGCTGGGCGAATCGTTCAGGTTTCTGGAAGTCACCATCATTCCCGACTACAAAGGCTTTTTGTTAATGGCGCTGCCTCCCGGCGGCTTCATCATGCTGGCTTTCCTGATTGTCGGCAAACGCCTGATAGACCAAAAAATCGCGGAAAAGAAAGTAGCGGTAACCGTATTAACCCCAGTTATTGCTGAGGAGGAATCATGAACGTTGGAGTTTGTTACGCAGAATCCGATAGACAATTATGGATGCGCCTGGAAGTACCGGATAACAGCACCATAGAAGAAACCATCAACCTGTCCGGCGTGTTAAAGCTTTATCCTGAAATAAACCTGACCAGCCAAAAAGTCGGTATATTCGGCAAAATTGCCGCGCTGGACACCCCTGTAAAGGACGGGGACAGGGTGGAAATTTATCGTCAAATAACAGCCGATCCGCAAACAGTGCAACGGCGCAGACGTTAAATTAGTCTTGTAGAGCGCAATAGGCGTAATTGAAGCTTGGAAATGTCGGGCATAAATAGCATGCCCGACTTACAGGGTTTTATCGGTGGTCAGCATGAATAAGGGAAAATACTCATTAAGCATGCTGGCAACAACAAGTGATTTACAAGTATTATGTGGATAAAATAGCGCTACTAACGTGCGAACCTATTTGAGTCTACAAGCGACACTTTTATCAACGAGTACATTTCCCATCGCGTCAGTAACCAGCACATCAACATCACTTCTAATAAATTTACGCCCTATCTTGGTCGCTCCCGCCAGAACATCTTTTTTATTGCTATCGAAATGGAATTCCGCAACACCCAATCCATTTGCAGCTCTCGAAGACGTGCGTGATTTAATGCCTGATGTGACAATGGCTGTATAGAGGAGGGTGTAAGAATTTTTGTGTAAACGGTCATTAGGCAGGAAACTGCCATTTACTTTGTAAGGAGTCAAAATGACCATATCAAAACCCATCCCT
>JBAZTN010000049.1:0-17013 GCA_041661895.1 Methylobacter sp.
CGCTTTGAATGTTTGCTCTGAAAAACAAAAACACTCGGTCTTTTTAAAATATTCAGCAACTGGTCCAGGCGAAATACTTGGAATTGCCCGAGCAATCATTACCTTATCAGTCTTATTTTCAGCATAAAAATTCACCGTATAATATTCACCCGGATGAATTTTCATTTTTTTTGTTTCTGAACGGAACACCATAGGCGTTGACTCGTTCAGCGATGTCATAAATTCTACAGTAATTTCCCTGTTCTTATCGACTTCGTAACTGGCTTCTTTGGCTGCTGCTGATTCGACTTTTCCATTGATGCCTGTGATTTCACACAAAACATCATAAAGCGGAACCAACGCATAGCCAAAACCAAACATCCCCAAGACTACGAACAGCAAAGTGCGAACCAATTTTGCGTTTTTTTTATTAACGCTTTCACTCATTGAGAAACTGCTCTAATTACCGCTAAAACATAAATAATGACTGCAACTGTAACTAAAACCAATGCTGTCAAAATATTTTTCTTTTTTATATCCATTACCTCACCTGATATCCAGGCAGACTGCTTTCAGCAATTCAGCATATAAACAGTCTGCATACGACACATTACATATGTTCAGTTGGTATAACTGTCGGTGGCGTAGTAAAAGAATGATAAGGAGGTGGCGATGGCAATGTCCACTCTAGGCTATGCTTAGCAGCATCTTCCCAAACTTCATCAGTTACTTTTTCACCAGTTCCGCCTTTGATGGTATCAATAACGATATATAAAAATAACAACTGGCTGGCACCGAATATAAAACCGCCGATACTGGAGATCATATTCCAGTCTGCAAACTGAACCGCATAATCAGGGATTCTTCGTGGCATGCCTGCTAATCCCAAGAAATGCTGGGGGAAAAACAGAATATTCACTGACACGGCAGACAACCAGAAGTGCAACTGGCCAATTCTTTCGTTATACATATGGCCAGTCCACTTAGGCAACCAATAGTAGCCCGCAGCCATCAATATGAATACAGAAGCAGGAACCAATGTGTAATGAAAATGGGCAACAATAAAGTAAGTATCGTGATACTGAAAATCAGAAGGTGCAATAGACATCATCAAACCAGTGAATCCGCCCAACGTGAACAATACTACGAAAGCAATCGAAAACAGCATAGGCGTTTCGAAGGTCATCGAGCCTTTCCACATGGTTGCAGTCCAGTTGAAAACCTTAACTCCTGTAGGAATCGCAATTAGCATGGTTGCATACATGAAATACAACTCGCCCGCCACTGGCATGCCCACTGTAAACATGTGGTGAGCCCATACGATAAATGACAGGAATGCAATTGATGCAGTCGCATAAACCATTGAGCTATAGCCAAACAAAGGTTTACGAGCAAATACTGGAATGATAGTAGAAGCCACACCAAAAGTTGGCAGAATCATTACATAAACTTCAGGATGCCCAAAAAACCAGAAAATATGCTGATAAAGGACAGGGTCACCGCCACCAGCCGCATCAAAAAAGCTGGTATTGAAGAATTTATCTGTTAACAACATGGTTACCGCACCAGCGAAAACTGGCATGATAGCGATTAATAGAAAAGCGGTAATCAACCAGGTCCAAACAAACATAGGCATTTTCATTAATGTCATGGCAGGCGCACGCATATTGAAAATAGTTGCAATGATATTAATAGCACCCATGATTGATGAGATACCCAGCAAATGCACCGAGAAAATCGCAAAAGGCAATGCCTTGCCGGTTTGCAATACTAATGGCGGATACAAAGTCCAACCACCAGCAGGTGCGCCACCTTCCATGAATAAGGTGCTGGCCAGCAATAAAACACCGGCAACCAGCAACCAGAAACTCATGTTATTCATACGCGGCAATGCCATATCTGGAGCTCCAATCATCATTGGAATCATCCAGTTAGCCAAGCCAACGAAAGCAGGCATAACCGCGCCAAACACCATAACCAGAGCGTGCATGGTAGTCATTGAATTAAAGAACTGAGGGTCAACAAATTGCATACCCGGTTCAAATAATTCAGCACGAATAATCATTGCCATTGTGCCGCCAACAAAAAACATTGCCAATGCAAACAACAAATACAGTGTACCGATATCTTTATGGTTGGTGGTAATGACCCATCTTAATAGCCCCTTAGCAGGACCATGGTCGTGATGATCGTGATGTTCATCATGTTCAGCGACTACAGCAGACATATTTGATACCTCTTGAATATATAAAAACGATTAAATCGATAAGAGAGCAATGATTTATTCATTTGCCGATTGCAGAGTCTGGACTGCTGAAGGCTGTATAGAATCACCCACCGAATTACCCAGAGCATTTCGGGTGTATGTTACGACTGCAGCAAAATCTTCTGCATCCAACATTGATCCGAAAGCGGGCATCATGCCTTTTCCGTCTAACATTAACTTAACTTGAGCATTAATATCACCGGTCACGACTGAACTGCCCGTAATTGTAGGAAAAGTGCCCGGCATGCCTGCGCCATCTGACATATGGCACGAAGCACAGTTATTGACATACACAGCCTCGCCCTTAGCGATTAAGTCATCTTTCGACAGCTTTGCACTTGGTTCCGTTTTCTTTTTCGATTCTGCTTTTGCTGCAGGTGCTGCTGTTTGCGGCAATAACTCCTGTATTGCTTTTGGCTGTATCTCATCGCCTACGGAGTTACCTAATGCATTTCTGGTATAGGTAATAACCTGAGCCAATTCGGCAGCATTCAGCATTTTACCAAATGCAGGCATCATGCCCTTACCGTCCAGCACAAGTTTTGTCTGAGCATTAATATCACCTAATACAACAGGACTTGCTTTCATAGCAGGAAATGCGCCAGGGACACCTTCTCCACCTGCCATATGGCAAGAAGCACAGTTTTTGGCATAAACCGAAGCACCTTGCGAGACTAGCTCATCATGGCTTTGGTCTTCCACACTTGCGCCTTTTGCCGCTTCATCTTGGGTCTTTTTCACCCAGGCATCATAGTCAGCCTGCTCCATTGCAATCACAACAATAGGCATAAAACCATGATCTTTTCCGCAAAGCTCTGTACACTGGCCGCGATAAGTACCCGGCTTCTCAACAGAAGTCCATGCCTCGTTAATAAAGCCCGGATTAGCATCTTTTTTCCAGCCAAGATCAGGCACCCACCAAGAATGGATAACGTCTGCTGCTGTGAAGACAAAACGGATTTTCTTTTTGACGGGGACAACTAGCGGCTTATCAACATTCAATAAGTAATGAGGAACCGTACGAGGATCTATGCCCGAATCCATCTGGCGTGCTTTATTGCTCGCCTCATCAAGACTACTGAAAAAATGAATTCCATTATCTAGATATTCATATTCCCATTTCCATTGCCATCCAGTTACCTTGATAGACATTTCGGACTCTTGCACATTATCCAATTCCATCATGGCCTTTGTGGCTGGAATAGCCATACCAATCAAGATCAAAGTCGGGATAATAGTCCAGATAATTTCAACTGTCGTATTTTCATGAAACTGCTCAGCTTTATGTCCTTTTGATTTACGATGATGGTAAATCGAATAGAACATAGTACCGAATACGCCAATACCTATGAATACACAAATCCATAAAATCAGCATATGCAGGTCATAAATGTCATTACTGACCTTAGTAACCCCTTTCATTAAATTGAGCGTGTATTCCGCCTGAGCTGTTCCTTGGCCTAAAGCCATTAAGATCAGACCTGCGAACAGTTGCTTTGTTTTCTTCACGGAGCAGCCTCCTCGTTAGTAGTTATAAACTTTTGTATGCGTTATATCGTTTCGTAATTCCAAGACGCACAAAAAGCCCGCCTTATTCCCTTTACGTAATAATTATCATAAATAGACTTTCAATTTTAACCTATGAGAGCAATCTATACCAGCTGTCCTTTCCTTGATTTTATTTGGCGCAAAAGAAAGGCTTGTGAATCAATGCGACTCACAAGCCTTTTGTTTTTAACTTGAAACTTGATCAGCTATTTAACGTATCTGCATAAGCCATATCAAAGTTAGGAATATGGTTATCTAACCAGCCCTTAAGCAGTTGACCAACTCCTTCGTCAACTTCTGCCTCACCCGCATGAAATTTTGCTTGCAAACCACCGCAAACGCCAATCAAAGCCTCATGCTCTTCCTTGTGGCGAGGATAGCCTGCATAACCTTTTGCCAGCATTTCTCTTTCTTCATGAGCAAAATGATCAACGACATATGAGATCAAATCATCTAATTGCGCACCTACCGCAGAGCGCTCCGCTCCACCTGTTGCTAAATCATACAGTTTATTAAGCTTATCAAACAAAATTTGATGCTCCTGATCTGCAAAGCCAACATTTGTACCGAACTGGCCAGCTGTCCACGTAATTAAAGCCATAACTTTTCTCCAGATATTTTTATTTATAATTAACCGCACTTTGATATGGAATATATCCATTTCAAAATCCATTTTAATTTTTCAATATTGCCTAAGTGCAACAGTTGATTTGTATCAACGCATCGCCATTTAAACAAAATGCGGAATAAAAAAATTGAGCCAGATCAATAAATGTATTTTTGGCCCCATCTGCTTATCAAGAATCTTGTCTTTGTTAATTACCACGACGGGATAGCTATGCCAGAACACTACTCATGTTAGTGCAGCTTTGCCAGAAAAGAAGGATCAATTCGGCAGCCTCCAATTTCCGGATGTTCCAGCAGGTCTTGCTCGAAATCCCGGTATGTGGACAGCTGAAAAGCAATGCGGTTTATTTTTCCGCCGGAAAATTCAAATTCCATCGCGCCACCTTTAGCTCGTGGACTACCTTCTTTGGTGGTAAACAATAAAATTCCTGTATTACCGGCAGACCTTCCTGAGCTGTCAGGAACCGGACGCACGCAACTCAGTTCGTTTATCGACAGCCCGGAAAAGACTTGTGCCAATTGGCGAGCACTAACAATAACGCCCTCTCCAGGTATAGCCATGGGTGAATTAGAAGAAGCAGCAGCAACCGGCACTGTTGTAGTTGTTGCAGTTGTTTCTAGGACTGCTGGAGGATTCAACAACACTTCCAGGCCAAAGTCACCTAAATGATTTTGCAGTAATACAGTGCCATCGCCATTTTTTACCGTAGCTAACAAAGGGAACATCTGTTGCTCCATTTCCGCTTTGTTTGGATTTTTTAGCACGGCAATCAACTGCCGCTCAATCGACTTAAGCGGGGTGAACAATTGCTCCTTTTTCTGACTCGCCTCCCCCATCTGATCCCAGTCGGATTGTGTATTAACTGGCAGCCCCATCGACTTCATCACTGCATAATCGTCAACTGCCAGGCAATTACCAAAGTTTTTACTGCGATAATTCTCCATGACTTTAGGGCGAATTTCTTCACCCATCGCCTTTTGCCGATTGATATTGTAATTTTTCCAGTCATTGTTTTTGGCCAGAAAATAGTAAATCACCGCATTGCGATCAAATTTATTGAACCCCAAATCTTTCATCACCAGCTTTAATTTTCGGCAATTGCTCTCCACTTCTTCATAATTATTCCAGTCAGGCTTCAAATTTGGTTTGGTCGGATGTTGTGATTGTTCAATCAGTTGCTGAATATTTATTACTCCGGCATTTGATTTTATTGATGAAAAGGCTATTTCCTCCAGCGACAAATCACGCGCATCCGGAACGCCGTCAGCAGCCGACTTTAGTAATAAAGAAGGAAGGATTTCCGGATAAATCTTTAATTCGCCCAACGTCTTGGTATCTGATCCAAACAGATTAAGACCGCCTTCCGCCACATCATAAACTTTAAATACGGACTGACTAAGCGTTCCTGTCTTACCTGAAAAAGCAGTCATAGCCGATAGAGAGTGGGATTCTGAACTGTGTTTAGCTGATTTATGAGCAGCAGGTGTTGCTACCGCTTGCTGATTGCTTTGCACCCATTGACCGGCAACCTGCCCAACGATGGCGACGCCCATGCCGACGCCCGTTAAAGCCAGCAAATTACTGGCAGTATTAACATCGCCGACCAAACTTGATACATCCACATCACTATTGGCATTAGTGTAAAAATTATAGTCAACCATGGTTTCCCTTGCCGAATCCAATCGTATCCAGGGCGTCAAATAAAGCTTTTTAGCATCAAAGGTAAAATTACATTTTCCTGTTGTCCCCTGGTACAAAAAACCGGTTGCTTCGCGATTTAATTTAAGCACCTCGTTGCGAACACTGTATATAAGAGCAGCGGATAAATCCCCCTTCTCATAAGACGGCGCCATATCAGCACAGCCGTTTTTTAATACATTGTCGCCTTTAAAATCAAACTCTGAAATCAGGCGCACATAATAGTCGTCACCATCGATGGCTTGAAAGCCAGGCAAAGGTTGAATCGATGTAGCCTGAACTGATGGATGATCAATAGCTATTTGCCGGGTCGTTGTGCATCCTGACAACATTACGCCGACAATTAAAACGAATTTTACAGATGAAATAGTGCGAATCGACATGCATTAACCTTGTGGTCGCCAAGCTAAATGGCGAATTAACCTAAAAAATTATGAAAATAATAGGGCTTTCACAGAAACTTTGTCATGTTTTATTTCTACTCGCTAACTCATGAAAACATGAGCGAACAAATCAAGTATATATCAAAGCCGTAAAGCGAAATGTGAGCGTTACCGCGTTAAACTTATAAAGCTTCCGCTCCTCGGCAACTGCTCCTGCATTGCTCTACCTCCTGCATCCATTCAGTCAGGCTCATGCCCCTTATCTACATCCTTGTAGGCATAGTTACCTGTTCTGACAAAAAGCTGAAATCAGCTACCTCCATATAGGGCAACACGCCCAGCAAAGGTACATCCAGAGCCGTTTTTATGGTTTGAATATTCTCGGCCCTGTTTAACAGTTCAGGATCTGTACACATCGCAATCCAGCCCGCACACTTAACGCCGGACTGTTTTATCGCCTGATAAGTTAATTTGGCGTGATTGATGCAGCCCAGCCTGATTGCAACAACCAAAATAACCGCCAGATCCAGCGATTTTGCCAAATGACTGATATCTTCCCGTTCATTTAAAGGGGTGCACCAGCCTCCTGCACCTTCGACCAAAACGATGTCGGCCAAATCTTTCAAAGTCTCGAATCCGAATACTATTTCATTTAATATGACCGGATTTTTTACTCCCGCAAGATGCGGTGAAACAGGTAGTTCATAGGCGTAGGGATTGATTAACGCATAGCTGAGTGCCATTGAAGCATTTTCCTGTATCAGCAAGGCATCTTCATTTTTCAACTGCCCCTCATGCATAATGCAGCCAGACGCAACAGGCTTCATGCCCACAACTGATTTTCCTTGGCTTTTAAAGTAACGCATCAGCGCAATTGTCGCCCAGGTTTTACCTACGTTGGTATCAGTGCCTGTTATAAAGTAGCCCTTTTCCATCACTTTGCCGCTACCATAATGACTTCGAAAGTCGCGGGAATCAGGTTACTGGTTCGATGCTTTTCATAAGCTGTAATCATGCCCTGCATCTGCGTTTTGGTGGTGATTTGTTTATTGCGTCCAGTACTCACATTATGCGCGCCCATGTGTTTTAGCTCTTTCATCAACTCCAGAACCGAGCCATAGCTTGATATATACAGTTTACTTTCAACCTGCAAATCCCTAAATCCTGCTTGTTGAAGAAAATATTCCAACTGCCCTTCACTGTAAAACTCATTAACATGATGATAGCCATCGACTTCTGCCCAAGCCGCTTTCAATTCCTTCAGCGTTTCCGGGCCGAATGTCGAAAAAATCAGCTGTCCCTCCGCTTTCAGCACCCGTTTAATATCGGCAAAAACAGCTTCAGGAGTCCTGCACCATTGCAAGGCAAGATTAGAGAACATGCCATCAATGACTTGATCGGCAAACGGCAACTGTTCAGCGTCAGCGCATAAATACTGCACATTTTCATGCTTCTCGCTGGAACGAAGTTTGTTTCGTGTTGTGTGCAGCATGGGCAAAGCAATATCCAGCGCGACCATTTGCTCACAGCGCAATGACGCCAATAGCTCCCCGGTTAAAAATCCGGTGCCGCAGCCCAAATCCAAAAGCGTGCCGATCAGCTTTGCCCCATTGATAGTGCGCAACAGTTCCTTACCGACGGCACGCTGCAATCCGGCTACCCCATCATAAGAAGACGAGGCAGCCCCGAATGACTGCCTGATCTTGCTTTTATCCAGCGCAAAAGTCTTACTCATGCTGCCCCATAAAACGGGAAATCATTGATAACACAGTTTGCTGATGCGATAAAAACGGCACATGTCCCGCCTTATCAATAATATTCAATTCGATACCAGGCAGTAATTGCTGCATTTGTTGACCTACCGCCACAGGAACCAGCGTATCCCTGCTGCCCAATATGGCCGAGACAGGCACAGCCAGTTTGGATAACGCAGGCCTTAAGTCAGCATGCTTTAATATGTCCAACCCGCCTTGCAAGGTTTCACGATCGGGCGCATCGTGTTCGAGTACAGCCGCTTTCAGCTGTTTTAACAACGCCTTATAATCAGGCGCATCAACAACCTGTAACGACAAAAAACGCAATAACGTTGCCTGACAGTTTTTACTTAAATTATCGGCAAAATCATCCAACAACTGCACATCCATGCCGGGCCATTGTGCTGTCTGGGTAAATAAAGGATTCCCTGCCAACAAAACCAGCGAAGATATCCGCTCAGGATAACGACTAGCTATATCAAGTACCACCGTGGCGCCAAAAGACCAACCCAGCCAGCACCCCTCACCGGGAACAGAATTAACCAACTCGGCGCTTATCCGCTCCAGCGTAAAGGAATCAATTTTTTCGCTTTGCCCGTGTCCAGGCAAATCGATACAGGTGACCTGATAGTTGAGCGCCAATTGCTGGGCAAACTCCCGCCAGATACCGGTATGCATTGCCCAGCCATGCACCAGCACTATGGGCTTGCCTTGCCCGTATGTTTCCAGATGGATTTTTGTCACTTGCGGCCTTCGGGTCATTCGATTGCTTTGGCTAGTGCGTCCAGTAACTGATCGACTTGTTGTGCTTCATGCAGGGCTGAAAAAGTCACCCGCAGCCTTGCACTGCCTTGAGGCACGGTCGGCGGGCGTATTGCGCTGACCAAAAAACCAGCATTCAGCAAGGCGTTGCTGATGTCTACGGCTCTTTGACTGTCGCCGATCAGAATTGGTTGTATGGCCGATGCCGATGGCATCACCTGCAATCCGAGTTGCTCAGCACCCAAGCTGAATTGCTCCGACAGTTGTTTAAGCTTGTCCCTTCGCCAGTTTTCTTCGATAGCAATTTTTAAGCTTGCCCGTGTCGCTTCAGCGACTGCCGCAGGCAACGCCGTGGTATAAACATAAGTGCGAGCTTTCTGGATCAGGGTTTCAATCAGCACTTCGGGACCTGCGACGAATGCGCCAAAGGTGCCCAGGCCTTTACCCAAAGTTCCCATCAGCACCGGAACATCGTCCTGACTAAGGCCGTAATGCTGCACAATCCCGCCGCCGTTCTCGCCGATTACGCCTAAGCCATGCGCATCGTCAACCATCAG
The DNA here is from genome assembly GCA_041661895.1 of Methylobacter sp. Taxonomy (GTDB): domain Bacteria; phylum Pseudomonadota; class Gammaproteobacteria; order Methylococcales; family Methylomonadaceae; genus Methylobacter_A. The sequence continues at coordinate 9,576 of JBAZTN010000049.1, forward strand.
CCAGGCATCATGGTTTTTTGCGGCGACAGCCAATTCCTTAAGCGGCGCAAAATCGCCATCCATACTGAACACGCCATCGGTCACGATGAGCTTGTTGCCTGCAGCTTTTTCGAGCTTTGCTCCGAGATCAGCCACATCGGCATGGGCATAGCGTTTAAACCGTGCACCGGACAACAGGCCGCCATCCAGCAAGGATGCATGATTTAACCGGTCTTCAAACACCGTATCGCCACGACCCAGCAAGGCCGGAATCACGCCGATGTTTGCCATGTATCCCGTGGAAAACAATAATGCCCGGTCGCGGCCCGTGAACGCCGCAAGCTCTTCTTCCAACGCGTGATGCGCCTCGCTATGCCCGCAGATCAAATGCGCTGAACCGCTGCCGACCCCGTAGTCATCTGCACCGATTTTAAACGCGTTGACCACATCGGGATGATTGGCCAAGCCCAAATAATCATTGCTGCAAAAATTGACGATATTTCTGCCGTCAATTTTCAGGTTAACGCCTTGCGGAGATTCTATAGTTCGCCTTGATCGATACAAGCCCTGCCGGGCAATATCATCAAGGTTGCCAGTCAACTGTGAAAATGCACCATTCATCAGGCGTAACTTGAACCACCAGCATGCACACCGAGGCGATCAAACAAGGCCAAATCGTGATTAGTCATGGGATTGTCGGTAGTTAATAGCTTATCGCCATAAAAAATCGAGTTGGCTCCGGCCAGAAAACACAGCGCCTGCATTTCATCGCTCATGTTATTGCGCCCTGCGGACAAACGCACCCGTGATTTGGGCATCATGATTCTGGCAACGGCTATGGTTCTGATAAAGATGATCGGATCAAGCGACTCCGTACCCATTAAGGGAGTGCCCTCAACCTGCACCAGCATGTTGACCGGTACGCTTTCAGGATGCTTGGGCAGGTTTGCCAGCTCGATTAACAGCTTGGCACGATCAACATCGCTCTCACCCATGCCGACAATGCCGCCGCAACACACGTTAATCCCGGCATCCCTGACCCGCGCCAGCGTATCCAGACGATCCTGATAAGTCCGCGTGGTGATGACTTCGGAATAATAATCTTCCGAAGTATCCAGATTGTGATTGTAATAATCCAGACCTCCCTCTTTTAGTCTGGCCGTTTGCGCATCCGTCAGCATGCCCAGGGTCACGCAGGTTTCCATGCCCAGTGCCTTAACGCCTTGAACCATTTCCACCACCCGCTCCACATCCTTATCTTTTGGCTGGCGCCAGGCCGCCCCCATACAAAAACGCGATGCGCCTTGATCTTTTGCAAGCTGCGCCGCCTTCAAAACCGCATCAACCGGCATTAACGCCTCGGGTGTCAAGTCGGAATCATAGCGCGCACTTTGCGGGCAATAGCCGCAGTCTTCCGAACAGGAGCCGGTTTTAATACTCAACAGACTACTCACTTGAACTTCATTGGGATCAAAGTTCTCGCGGTGTATGGTTTGTGCTTTGAAAATCAAATCATTAAAAGGCAACGCATAAAGCGCTTGTACTTCGTCCAACTGCCAGTCATGGCGAATTGCAGGGTTTGCAGACATTCTGTTAAGCTCCAGTGTAGGATGGGCTGAGGTATGAAGCCCATCAATCGCGAACGATGATAAGCTTGTCAACCTATTCAAATAAAAATGGTATACAACTGGCTCAATATTATACAGGATTACCTGCTGCCGCCTACCTGCATCTTGTGCGGCAACCCGGGATACAATTCGCGCGACATTTGCTATTCGTGCAACAAACACTTACCCAGAAATAATCAGTGCTGTTATCGATGCGCTGAAATTCTGGAGACGCCCACCACCGCTCCCGTGCTTTGCGGTCGCTGCCTGAGCAAGCATCCGGCTTTTGACGAGACTTATGCGCCGTTCATCCATCAAGGCGCCATCCGCCATTTGATTAGCACCCTAAAATTCGGCGCTAACTACAAGAATGCACGCCTACTCGGCATGTTATTGGCTGAACACCTAAAACAAACCGCTGAACGGCCGGACTTGATTGTACCGATTCCGCTACATAAAGCCCGTTACCGCCAACGCGGCTTCAACCAAGCTATAGAAATCGCCAGAACCGTATCCCGAGAATTACAGATCCCTTTAGACCTTACCAGCTGTCATCGACATCGCGATACGCTCCATCAAACGGATTTATCCGCCAAAAAACGCCGTAAAAATCTTAAGAAAGCTTTCTCCATAATCAAACCAGTCCCAGCCCAACACATTGCCATACTGGACGATGTCATGACCACCGGTTCAACAGCCCACGAATTAGCGTATTTACTAAAGAATGCTGGCGTTAGCCGGGTTGATGTTTGGGTGTGCGCCAGGGCTTGAGTTGGGAGTATCCAGTGAAACTCTAGTGCTCCGGATTTTTGGAAATAGCCAGATCCAGGATTTCACAGATTCTAGTGCTTGCCCCCTGATTCTGGCGAACAAACGCTTTGCCTTTTTCAATCAACTGCACCCTGTATTCAGAATCTGCATACAATGCAGTCATCGCGCTAACTATATCGTCTTTATTCTGGCATTGTATCGCCGCTTCCTGCTGCAACACTCCCTGAGCTATCTCCTTAAAATTTGCCATATACGGACCAAACAGAACCGGAACTCCAACTGCTGCAGCTTCAAGAACATTATGCCCTCCAACAGGCACCATGCTGCCGCCCACAAATGCCACATCTGCGGCCGCATAAAGCATCTTTAACTCACCCATGGTATCAACCAGATAGATATCGGCATTCTGCTGACAAGCCTCGTCTGATGTCCGCATCACCACAGCTAGCTGATGCTGTTCACACAGCTTTTTAACTTCCCCAAAACGCTCGGGATGTCTGGGCACGATGACTAGCAATAATTCAGGCATTTTTTGCTTTATTTCTTTATAGATTTCCAGAAATATTGCTTCTTCATCTTTATGCGTGCTGGCGATAAGCCAAACAAATCTATCGCCAAATAAATTGGCTTTTAACTGTAAGCCCTGCTCTATAGTTTCTCGTTGAATTTCCACATCAAACTTTATATTGCCCAACGTTTTAACTTTTTCCTTTTCAGCACCGGCAGCGATAAATCTGTTGCTGTCATCCTCTGTTTGCGTCGCAATCAGCTTGACTTGCGCTAATGCCGGTAATACAAGTGATGGGATTTTTTGATAGCCGCGGGCGGATTTTTCCGACAACCGGGCATTGATGATATATAAAGGAATTTCATTTTTGCCACAGCATGCAAAAAGATTTGGCCATATCTCAGTCTCCATAATAACGGCTATTCTCGGCTTAAAGCAACACATAAACCGATTGACCGCATAGGGAATGTCGTAGGGCAAATATACGTGTTCTACACTTTCCTTCATCACTGCTTTAACCCGGGCAGACCCGGTTGGCGTTGTAGTTGTAATTAACAGTCTTGCATCTGGATGCTGCTTCTGTATTTGCCTGACTAACGGAAATAGAGCCTCAGCCTCGCCCACTGAAACCGCATGAAACCAAATGACACCCGGAGCATGTTTTTTATTATAGAAAGCAAACCGCTCAGCCCATCGGCATCGATATGCAGGCGCTTTAATGCCTCGCCAAAGCAAACGAACGACTATAAAGGGAATTAACAGATAAAAAAGGAAGGAGTAAAAAGCACGCATTAAGGCTTCCATCTTGATTGAATGGGTATAACCGCTCTACAACACTGCTTTTATTTGATTTAAGTGATCCCTAATCAGGGCTCACAGAGATAGTGATTGCAGCCAATAACTTAATCAAATGCGATTTAAGTTACTAAAAAACTAACGCACACAAAAGAACTGGATGTCCACCAGATCGGCTAAACATAAAAAATCACCGCAACCTGATCCTGATATAAACAGGCGCCTCAGGTTACGGCGATTGTGTTACTTATGCTTCAGCAACAATTTTAATCGGCATTGTTACAACAACATCTGTATGCAACATAATGTCGATTGGGTATTCACCAATTTGGCGAATAACACCTTGAGGCAAACGAACCTGGTGCTTTTCAACTGCACCGCCCGCTTCGACAATAGCATCTGCGATGTTCTGCGTACCGACTGAACCGAACAATTTGCCTTCATCACCCGCTTTGTGAGCAATGACAATTTGAAGCTTACTCAGTGCATTTGCATGAGCTTGTGCGGCGCTCAACTTTTCAGCTGCAGCTTTTTCGAGCTCTGCGCGACGCGCTTCAAATTCAGCAATTTTATTAGCTGTTGCAGCAACAGCCTTGCCATATGGAACTAGATAGTTCCTGCCATAACCTGATTTAATTGTGACTCTATCACCCAAGTTACCCAAGTTTGCTACCTTTTCAAGAAGTATAACTTCCATCTTTTTTACCTCACCTTGCGGATTTTAATCCGGCTATTTTTCGCCATCAGGCGTTAGTTTGATTCGAAATTTTATTTCGTAAGTTCAGCCACGCGTCGCTCAGTCCAACTATAGCAACTGGCAACATGGCATGTGGTATCAAAAACAATGTCAGATAGAACATCGGCACCAGATATCGGCTCATTTTCATCGATGCAAATACGGTATGCAATACTGCCGCCCCGATAAATACATACAACACAAACAGCAAAATAGTGATATTCCAGAATATCTCAGAAATCACACCGGAACTCAGTAATGCAATAGCTACCACTACAATACTGCCTATTGCCAATCTTGGATGCGTACTCAATGACAAAAACTCTTGCCTGAATCCCCCAGGATTATAGAGCACTGACTGCCACCACCGACCCAGAAACAAGCCAAACAGCAAGCCAAATACTGTTCCTGCTGCAACCACACCCGTCATATAATGCGAGAGAACATCTACAGTGCGCTGTATATCTTCAACAGGCGCATTCGCCGGCACCATTTGTGAAAGTATACTTTTCCACATCGTCGCCGACTCAGTATCGTAGAGATAGAAACCAACAACCCCTAAAACGCCTATCAATACCGCGATCTCAACCGCCAGAGATAAATGCCGCCCTTCTCTTAAGATGATTGAAATCAACCAGACAGGAACCCACAATACCATGCCATAAAGCAATGCAAACTGGTAATTGCCCAGCAGGAAGAACCCTAATAGGCCTGCCGCCACGCTTGAACATACTACAACGTATAAGCCTTCAAATGCTCCCCGCCTTAACGTGACGAGAGCAACAGACGCTGAACTTACAACACTAACTGGAGGCATCATCAGCGACAATAATGCAAGGGTGGAAGCCACTATCATGGCCTGCATCCTCCCCCGCATAATATAAGCTGCTAAAAAGCTCACTGAGCCTCCAGCGTATTTATTTGTGAGCGTCGCAGAAAGGCAACAATGCAATAAAACGAGCGCGTTTAATTGCAACACCTAACTGTCTTTGATACTTGGCGTTAGTTCCTGTAATACGACTGGGAACAATTTTGCCAGTTTCAGTAATGTAATCACTCAGTAAATCCAGATCTTTATAATCAATCTGAGTTCCACCTTCTGCGCTAAAACGGCAGAATTTTTTGCGTCTTATGTTACGTGCCATAATAATTCTCTTAATCCAAATGTTTAAAGTTTTATTCAGAAACCATATCGTCAGCATCAAAGTCTTCATCGACATCATCTAAATCAATGTCGGCGACGTCAATTGCTGCTGCCGCTGTGGCTTCTCTAGCCGCCGCATCTTTGGCTCTTGATTCAGCTGCTTTATTTTCTTCTGCTGTTGCTGTGGCAATTGGAGATACTTCAGTAATAGCTTCTTTTTGCAATAATGTCATGCTACGTAAGATAGCATCATTAAAGCGGAAACCACTTTCCAACTCTTCCAAGGTAGCCTGATCGCACTCAACATTCATCAACACATAATGTGCTTTATGAACTTTATTAATTGGATAAGCCAAATGTCTACGGCCCCAGTCTTCCAGGCGATGAATCGCACCGGATGCTGCTTCGATGGTTGATTTGTAACGCTCAATCATCGCGGGAACCTGGGAACTTTGGTCAGGATGGACTAAAAAGACAATTTCATAATGTCGCATGATTTTTCCTTTCGGTTAAAGCTTCCCACCCCCGTCTTGAAAAGATGGTGAAGCAAGGAGGAGCAAGGAGCCCCTAAGAACCGAGCATTATAAGTGTTTTTTTATCTATTGAGAAGCATGCTGTACCGAAAAACCCAAGACCCTTAAAATTAAACAAGTAAAATGATGTTTAAACAGGATAATTACAATAACCCGACATGCCAAGTTATAACTTGAAAAAGCATGAACCCCACTTACATATAGACTGGTATTTAACAAAGAATGTATGTATGAGAGAGAAATAGCCCTAGCAGAACCATGGACATTAAAAACGCAACAAACAACTTTTTAATTTTTAAACTTGATTAGACGAGTCGATTAGCATTATTAATCCGGCAAACACCTAGCATTTTTAATGTGATTTACATAAATAAACCAATCCTATAACTGCATTCAGGCTTGACAAAAATTTCTCATCATAGACACTAGAGCTGTTTTCACAACCCAGAGTACACCTTTTTGAACGATATACCCCTTAGTATGCTGTTTGGCATACTTGCCGCCATGCTTATTCTTTCCGCTTTTTTCGCCGGTTCAGAAACATCTTTAATGTCGCTAAACCGTTATCGCTTAAGACATCTGGTTAAGCTAAAGCACACTAGTGCGATAAAAACACATAAATTACTGCAAAGACCAGACCGCTTACTTGGCCTGATTTTGCTGTGCAATAATTTTGTTAATAATTTCGCGGCATCGATAGCAACAGTCATTGCCATCAAACTCTATGCCGACGAAGAATCCAGCATAGCTATCGCTACCGGAATTCTAACTATCGTAATGCTCATCTGCTCAGATGTGACACCTAAGACACTTGCCGCAATCAGACCGGAACTGCTTGCTTTCCCTGCCGCCTGGATCTACACCCCCCTATTAAAAATCTTCTATCCAGTCGTTTGGTTCGTTAATCTATTTGTGAACCTGTTACTCCGAATTTTCGGCGTTGATGTCAAACAGAACATCCATGACAAGCTCAATAAAGACGAATTAAAAAGCATTATCAGCGACGCAGAAAGCTTAATGCCTACGCGCTATCAAAAAATGCTGATGGGTATACTGGATCTTGAGTCAGCGACCGTTGAAGACATCATGACGCCGCGCAATGAAATTGTTGGTATTGACCTTGAGTTGCCTATTGAGGAAATTATCACCCGAATCAAAACCAGTCCGCATACCCGATTGGCCGTTTATAAAACAAGTATCGACAGGATTATTGGCTTCCTGCATCTAAGAAAGGTACTTGCCCTGATCAATCAGGAAGACTTTGACAAGCAGACCATCATAGATTGCCTGGATAAACCTTCGTTCATTCCCGAAAGCACTCCCGTGCACAACCAAATGCATCGCGTTAAAAATGAAAAAATACGC
>JBAZTN010000050.1:0-16391 GCA_041661895.1 Methylobacter sp.
CTGAGTGAAAGCCCGAGAAAGCCGCCGATACCGGTAATCAGAATGATGTCTTTCGCGGCCCCGGCAGTTTTTTCTTCTACCGTGCCTTCCTTTTTCTTCAAAACGATGTCGTTTTGTTTACTCATGACCGCTTTCTCCTGAACTGTTTGAACGGTCACCGGATTATCGGCAACCTGTATATCCAGTGAATGTTCATTACCCTATCGGAGCGTAATGGCGCGAGAAACTTATTTTTACTCTCCCCAGTTAGTTGTTGTCAAGCCCGCTGATAATCATCCTAATCCAGCAGAAAAGTTATAAGAGAATCGCTGTCTAAAACCCGAATAGTCCTTTTAAATGCATTAAGACATATGCTTACTTCAAACTTCATTTTAAACACCTGCATCTAAAAACAATCAACAATTACCCATAGGACAGTCAACTAGACTACTTCAACAGAATATGATCTTTTGGTAATTGCCGCGATATCCATAACGCCAATTTATGTTTCATATTCACCCCGTTTTCCTGATCACTCGCTAACGGTTGAATAAGTTTATCCTTTACCAACAAACGATAAATGCATTCAACTTTGTCCTTTGCCGAGTCCGTCGCTGCAAATTCCGCGTACCCACGATTTTTTGCGTAATTTTCAGCAACCTCTATGGCTTTTTTTAACAGCTGAGCTTCATTTTTTAACTTTGCCATATTTATCCAGCCTTTTCCGATATTAACAATCTACCATGATACGACGCACGGCATAAGTTAATCGAGGTTCCACGCATTCTTGAACGCCTGATATAAGCCTAAATCATGAACAGTTGCCCCTTGCCGTGTTACCAGAGCAGATGCAAATGACTGCGCTCTGTCCATGGTCAATTGCAATGACCAGTCATGTTGCAAACCAAGCAAAAGAACCGCTGCAAAAGCATCCCCTGCTCCCACGGTATCGACTATTGATAAATTCCTGACAGGTTCAACTTTGGCAAATTGCCCGGCATTGTTAACCGCCATGGCTCCCTGACTCCCACACGTAACAACCAGAACTTCAAGATTATGTTGCGCCCGAAACAAACGCATTTTTTCCTTGATAGCACCCTGCTGCGGCGCTAATCGCATTAACTCATGATGATTGAGTTTGACCCAATCTGCTTTGGACACATACTGCTTAACCGGCTCGGTTTGCCACCAGGGATCTCTTAAATTAACATCGACAAAAACCTTGCCCAGATGGTGCGCTTTTAAATCAAAAAGTGCTTTTTTTGAAACGTGATGCCGCAACGCCAAGGTTCCGTGATAAATGACACTGATTTCATTGGCAAGTCTCAGCTGATTCGCAGCTATAAAATCGTAGGCCTGGTTTGCTAAAATTTCATAGTCCGGTTCTCCGTTGTGAATATTAACTTTAACAGCGCCGGTAGGATAATCCGGATCCGTTTGCACGTTATCAACATTCATCCCCCAATTCAGCATGGATTGCCGGATACTGTCGCCCATCGGATCACTGCCAACCCGGCTGACAAAGCACGGGTTCTGATCAAAAGCCTGAAGATGCCATGCAACATTAAAAGGCGCGCCTCCCAACACCTTTTGACCATCAGGAAATTGATCAAACAGTACTTCACCGAATATGCAGACCTGCTTCTCTGTCATATTAACTCTCTATCAACAGGGTAGAATTGACAAAACATCACTATTCCATCAACTTAAAAAAACTTTTTGGCGCCCCGCAGATAGGACAATCCCAGCTGTCAGGAATATCTGCCCAAAGGGTTCCCGGCGCAATACCGCTGTCCGGATCACCCATAGCTTCATCATAGATGTGCTCGCATTCCAGACAGTGGTATTTTTTAAAATCGGACATTGTTATTTCCCATCAAAAACGACCTTAAGTTAGCTTGACCAGTCGGCCTTGCTTGGCAGACTGCAAGGCGGCAACGATAATTTGGCAGTTAGCCTTTGCATCGTTCAATGACAGCAAAGGTGCTTTGCCGTTTAATACGCAATCACTGAAATGCTCGATTTCCAGCCGAAAGTGATTGTCTGCCGGCAACCGTTCTTCACACTGCCGCCCGTCTTCAGTCCACCATGAAATCACCGGCACATCGCCGGGCAGTTGCCAGACGGTGTGACACAAAATACCGCCCTTGGTGCCGGTGATTTCGTATTCGCATCGCCTCGCACGTTCAAAGCTGAAATCGAAATGCGCAAACTTCCCGGGGCCGAAATCTATGATGCCGCTGGTGGCAATGTCTGCGCCACTTTCGACATATTTGGACATAGCCGTCACCGCGACAGGAGCCTCGTCAAAAAACATCCGCGCTGAATGGATTGCGTAGCAGCCGATGTCCCACATGGCACCGCCGCCATTTTCAACGCTTTCAGTCAGCCGATACATCCGGGCGGGTCTCATCATGAAAGAATAACTGGCGCGCACCGAGCGTATTTCACCTATCGTTCCCGAACGAATCAATTCCTGCACGCGTGCGTGTTGCGGATGGAAACGGTACATAAAGCCTTCCATGACGGTTACCTTATGTTGGCGTGCGGCATAATCGATGGCTTCAATGTCCCCCACAGTCAGTGCCATCGGTTTTTCGCACAATACATGCTTACCGTGTTCAATGACTCGCAATGCCCATTCGGCATGTTCATGATTGGCCAGAGGCAGGTACACGGCATCAATTTCAGCATCGTCGAGCAACGCGTTGAGGTTGTCGTAAGTTCGTACATTCTGCTGCTGCGGCGCATACTGTGCCAATGTTTGAGCAGCGGCGCCAGGACGACGACTGGCAATGGCAACCAGTTCCGCGTTCGACGCTTCGACTATCGCTGGCAGCAAGCGTTCGTTTACGCGCGCTGCGCCTAAAATACCCCAGCGAAGCTTCGGTCTGTTATTCATAAGATTCATCCTTTTCGTTTGTGGGCTAAAGATCCGGTTTTATAGCTGTTGCAACCAACAATCCAAACCGGTTTCTTTGTTGCACGGCCTTAGGAAAGAAATAGGGTTTAACGTGTTGCACATGGTTAAAGTTAAATCTTAACTCCACTTGAGCTTTCTGGATATATTGGTTTTTTTTCAATACTAGCGGCTTTTAATTTTTTTATAATATTGTCCTTAAGTTACAAAGCCTTATACTTACATCGGCTGCACGTTGCATTGTTCAAAATCAATTTTGCACTATCTCACTGTCTGATTTGTGCCGATAGCCAAATTCCACGACTAGCAGTAGTCGGCCAAAGCCAGTCCGCTTAAACAGTCACACCGATTTTTAAAGGTTGCGGATCTCAATTAAGATAATGTGCCTAACCCAAATGGTATGCATAAAATGAACGAAACAGAAAACCTAACCGAAAGGGCAATCGATTTGCAGGAACTGCTTGCCACACAGCAAACACTGTTGCTATCGACGGCTTCGGCAAGCTGCGTGCCAGATCTTAGCTACGCTCCCTTTGTACGAGACCAGGCGGGGTGTTTCTATATCTTTGTCAGCGAGCTCGCTGGTCATACTGCCAATTTATTGAATAATCCGCAGGCCTCGGTCATGTTTATTCGCCCGGAATCCGAGACCCGTAATCTTTTTGCGCGCGAACGTGCGGTATTCAACTGTACAGTCAAAGAGCTGGAGCGCGATGATCCAATTTACACTACACAGTTGCACGCGTTGCAGGATAAATTTGGCGAGGTTGTCAGTTTATTACGGTCGTTATCCGATTTTCACTTATTTGCCTTACGCCCGGAAAGCGGCCGAAATATTGCGGGTTTTGGCCGGGCCTACACAATTAATGTTAAGGATGGCACATTGTCCCCGTTCACTAAAAAGCAAGGTTGAACCGATAACTGCGTGCCTGTTCCTATCCTTCAGGGCTTACTTGCACTGCTTTCTATCTTATTGTTTTTAAAATAGCCGCCATCTTACTTGCCTGATAAATGGATGCTGATTTACAGGGATGACAGAAATCCGAGTATAGGGTGGATTGACGATCCGATTCCCTTCATACTGGATCCCGTATTCTCAAGCTGACTTCCGATGCCATGCCGTTAACATCGTTCCATCCGACCGTCGCCCAGTGGTTCAATACCCATTTCGACGCCCCCTCGGACGTCCAGCGCCAGGCTTGGCCTGCGATTCGTGCGGGTGAATCCACGCTGATCGCCGCCCCTACCGGCTCGGGTAAAACCCTGGCGGCATTTCTTGCGGCCATCGACCAGTTGGTGCAACAGGGGCTGGAATCGCCGTTACCGGAAGAAACCCGGATTCTCTATGTATCGCCGCTCAAGGCGCTTTCCAATGACATTCACAAAAACCTGGAACTGCCGCTGAACGGCATTCGCCTAGCTTTACTGGAAAACGGCCTGCCCGATGTCGCCATCCGGGCCCAAACCCGCACCGGCGATACCTCGACGGCAGAACGCGCGGCAATGAAGCGCCATCCGCCGCATATTCTGGTGACCACCCCGGAATCTCTTTACATATTGCTTACCTCCGATTCGGGACGCAAGATGTTGAGCTCAGTGCGCAGCGTTATCGTCGATGAGATTCATGCGCTTGCAGGCAACAAGCGTGGCGCGCATCTTTCGCTCTCCCTGGAACGCCTGGCACAACTGACAGCAACGCCGCCGGTGCGCATCGGTTTATCCGCCACCCAAAAACCGGTCGAACTGATGGCGCACTTTCTGACCGGAACTCAGGCAACGCATTGCACGATTATCGATACCGGTCATAAACGGCAGCGTGATTTGGAGATTGAAGTCACCGGCTCGCCGCTGGAAGCGGTCATGGCGGCAGAAGTCTGGGGCGAAATCTACAATCGTCTTGAACAGTTGATCGAGCAACACCGCACGACCTTGATTTTTGTAAACACCCGCCGTCTGGCCGAACGCGCGGCTGCGGCGCTGGCCGAACGCTTGGGCGAAGAATATGTCACTTCCCATCACGGCAGTCTGGCCAAGGAACACCGGCTGTCGGCAGAACAGCGCTTAAAACAGGGCACACTCAAAGCCCTGGTGGCGACGGCTTCGCTCGAGCTCGGCATCGATATCGGCGAAGTGGATCTGGTTTGCCAGCTGGGTTCTCCGCATGCGATATCAACCTTTCTGCAACGGGTCGGTCGTTCCGGCCATCAACTTGGCGCTACGCCGAAAGGACGTCTGTTTCCGCTGTCACGCGATGATCTGGTGGAATGCACGGCAATGCTCGCTGCGATTCAACAGGATAAACTGGACCATATTTCAATACCTGAGCATCCGCTCGATGTACTGGCGCAGCAAATCGTAGCCGAAATTGCCAGCCGCGAGTGGCTCGAAAACGACCTTTACCAGGCCTTTTCTGCTGCCTGGCCTTACCGGGAACTGACGCACGAGCAGTTTATAGACGTCGTCAAAATGCTCAGCGACGGCTTTCACACGCGGCGCGGCCGGCGCGGTGCCTATCTGCACCGGGACGCTGTTCACGGCATGCTGCGGCCTCGCAAGGGCACGCGACTGACCGCGCTGATTAACGGCGGTGCCATCCCCGATCAATTCGACTACGATGTAATCCTGCAGCCGGAAGGCATTTTTGTCGGCACCTTGAATGAAGACTTCGCTTTTGAGAGCCTGCCGGGGGATATATTTCAACTGGGCAACAGCTCGTATCGGATGCTCAAGATCGAACAGGGCCGCGTGTATGTTGAAGATGCCCACGGGCAGCCGCCCAACATCCCGTTCTGGATTGGTGAAGCACCCGGCCGTAGCGATGAACTGTCGCTTGCCGTATCGAATTTACGCGCAACCGTGGATGCCAAGCTCGAACAGGGAGAAGACGAGGCTTATCGTTACATCAAAGAGGACCTGCAGCTTCCCCATGCCGCAGCGGAACAACTGGCGCAATATCTGGCCGCGGCCAAGGCGGCTTTGACGGTATTGCCTACGCAGCAGAAAATCGTATTCGAACGCTTCTTCGATGAAACCGGAGACATGCATTTCGTCATCCACTCGGCTTACGGTTCCAGGATTAACCGGGCCTGGGGCCTCGCACTGCGAAAACGCTTCTGCCGCCGCTTCAACTTCGAACTACAGGCCGCCGCCAGCGAAGACACCATTGTGTTGTCACTCGGTCCAACCCACAGTTTTCCGCTGGATGAACCGGCACAGTACCTCAAAGCGGCTACGGTCAAAGACATCCTGATTCAGGCGCTTTTAGCCGCCCCAATGTTTCCGTCGCGCTGGCGCTGGGTTGCCAACACCGCGCTGGCCGTGCCGCGCAACCGCGCCGGCAAGAAAGTCCAGGCCTATTTTCAACGCAACGACGCCGAAGACCTTATCGCCATGATCTTCCCGGAGCAGCTCGCCTGTCAGGAAAACATCGCCGGAAACCGGGAGATCCCCGATCACCCGCTGGTCAACCAGACCTTATCCGACTGTTTGCATGAGTTGATGGACATCGATGGCCTGGAGCGCCTGTTGACCGGCATCGAACACGGAACGATCACCGTCATTGCCCGGGATTTGGCCAGCCCTTCCCCGCTGGCCCTTGAAATACTGAATGCCCGGCCCTATGCCTTTTTAGACGATGCTCCGGCCGAGGAACGTAGGACTCTGGCGGTACAGCAACGGCGTTTCATGGATCCGCAAAGCGCTGCCGACATCGGCCGCCTGAATCCCGAGGCAATCGAAAGGGTGCGCATCGAAGCCTGGCCGGAAGCCCATACCCCGGATGAACTTCACGATGCCCTGGTGGTGTTGGGATTTCTTACCGAAGCCGAGGGAGAACGCGGCCCACTGTCGAACCTGCATGACAATCTTGCCCACGGCTGGCCCACCCTGATGGAAAGTCTGCAAAAGAGCAAACGCGCAACCGTCATGACCCTTGCGAATGACACGCGCCTGTGGGTTGCGGCCGAACGCCTGGAAGTTCTGCAACTGCTGTTTCCTAATGCCGTCATTCATCCTTCCATCGAACCGGTTGCCGCTGATGAAGCAAGCGATTTGGAGAGCGCCACAAGGGAAATCATCCGCAGCCGCCTGGAAGGTTGGGGGCCGGTCACCGCAGTGCAACTGGCAGACCCGCTGGCGCTGGATATCGCCACTATTGACCGCGCCTTAATCGCCTTGCAACAGGAAGGCTTCGTGATTCAAGGAAGGTTTACACGGGAAAACACTGCGACCGAATGGTGTGAACGCGGCTTATTGGCGCGTATTCATCGCTATACGCTCAAGCAATTGCGCACTGAAATCGAACCGGTTGCGCCGGCGGATTTCATGCGTTTCCTGTTTCGCTGGCACGGCCTGGACGATCCCGGCGAAGGAGAAGCCGCCTTGCAACAGCGATTATTGCAGCTGGAAGGCCTTTGTCTTCGGGCCGTCAGCTGGGAGGCCGATATTCTGCCGGCCAGAATACGTTTCTATCTGTCTTCCGATCTGGATAAATTGTGCAGTTCCGGCAAAATCACCTGGCTGCGTTTACAGCCCCCTACCGGCATTGCGTTGAACAAACGTAAAAACCCTGCCGAAAAATCCACCTCAATCAGCTTTATCAGCAGGCCTAATCTGCCGCACTGGCGCGCCTATGCGCCGCTACCGGCCAATGAAGCGCTGGATTTGTCAGGAAAAGGGCAAAAAGTCTACGATGCGCTGAAGCAATGGGGCGCCAGCTTCTTCGAAGATCTGCTGGCAGAAACAGGCCTGCTCAAATCGCAATTGGAAGAAGCGCTGGCGGAACTGACCGCCTGGGGACTGGTTACCGCTGACAGTTTTCAGGGCTTACGCACACTGATCACGCCGCAGAAAGTCCAGCAACGCCGCAGCAAAAAATATCCGCATCATGATCCGTTCGCCGCCTCCGGCCGCTGGTCGTTAAACCGGTCGAATCAGCCTGTCGAAACCGACCGCTATCAACACTGCGAACACATCGCCCGAATCCTGCTGCGCCGTTACGGCATTATCTTTCGTAAGCTGTTGGATCAGGAGGATATTCTGCCTCCGTGGCGGGAATTGTTATATGTGTTCCGGCGCATGGAGGCGCGGGGCGAGCTGCGTGGCGGCCGCTTCGTGCAGGGCTTCGCCGGGGAGCAATATGCCTTGCCCGAAGCGGTAAGCGCCCTCAGAGAAATCCGTAAACAATCCAAACAGGGCGATCTCGTTGCTATCAGCGCTGCCGATCCGTTGAATTTAACCGGTCTGGTTACGCCGGGACAACGCGTACCGAGCCAGCCTGGGCAGCGCATTTTATACCGTGACGGAATTCCCATTGCCCATAGCGCGCAAGGTAAAATCAGTTTTCTTGAACGCGTTGAACTGCAGGATGAATGGCAGATCAGAAATGCGTTGCTGCGTAAATCAACGTTAACAGCTTACCAGCACACTTCTCGCCTGCCGTTTTGATCTGTTTTTTAACGGTTTACCAATTAAGCTCTCACCTTTTAGGCGTCAGATGAAGTTACCATCACCATTGCCGTTGAAGCCGTTAAGGAATAAGCTTCCGGAAAATACCGCCCATTGAACTCCTGTTACCGTTATTTAAGGAGTACGGCATGCGCACTCGCACGTTACAGCAAACGACAAGAACCATCCGTGGTTTCGAGACGACTGCCTACTGGAATATGCAACTACTGGCCAAGCAATCATGAACAGCGAATCAAATATTTTATCAAGTCCTGTTGTGTACCTTTCTCATGGTGGAGGTCCTTTACCCTTGCTTGGAGATAAAAGCCACCAGAACATGATAAATGTTATCAGAGAGATCACGAGGACTCTCGCAAAGCCCAGCGCTATTTTAGTCATTAGCGCGCATTGGGAAGAGAGTAAGCCAACCATTACCAGTGGGGCATCTCCTTCATTGATATATGATTATTATGGATTTCCTAAAGAATCCTATGAAATTCAGTATCCCGCACCAGGCTCGCCTGAACTGGCGAATAAGATTTTTAATCTATTGACGAGATCTGGTATTGAAGCAAAACTTGACGACCAGCGAGGTTTTGACCACGGTTTGTTTGTACCGTTAAAGCTTATGTATCCGGAAGCAAACATTCCCTGTGTTCAATTGTCTCTGGTCAATAGCTTGCAGCCCGAAGAGCATATCCGGATTGGTCAGGCCTTATCAGATTTGAGAAAAGATAACGTTCTTGTTATTGGTTCCGGGTTTTCATTCCATAATCTCAAAGAATTTTTTGTGCCCTCGACAAAAGAAGCCCGGTCTATGAATGAGTCCTTCGAGCAATGGCTTATTGATACCTGTTCTAATAGCCAGTTTACTGAAGAGGAGCGGGAGCAGAGGTTGAAAAATTGGGATAGCGCCCCTGCTGCAAGATACTGCCATCCAAGAGCCGAGCACTTATTACCCTTACACGTTTGCTATGGCGTCGCCAGCACTGCGGCAAAGAAAGTGTTTGAATTTGAAATTATGGGAAAAATGGCGAGTGCTTATATTTGGTAAAACGACTTTATTCAAAACAATATATAAAAAATCATTTGTTGAAACGGCAACTTATGGAAAATTAAGTGAGGGACTGGAAAACACAGAGGAAAAGAGCGGCAGCCCATGAAGTGAGCTGCAGCACAACTTGGAAGCTAACTCAACTTACCAGATACTGGTCGTCTCTTTTCGAGCAGGTGAAGGATCTATTTTCTGTTCAACACTCATGATGGCCCTGTTTAAAATACCAAGGTTTCTTTCTTCTTTGATTTGCATGCCCATTACATAAAAAATAGGCATCCATAACGGATTGATTAAAATCCCGCCAAGCACACTCTTCCATGTCCGCGTCAAGTTTTTGAAAGGATTAAAAGACTCTGTCAGGGCACACATGGGACATTCGACAAAGACAGCCGCAATCGGGTACAAAATTGCTTTTTCATGTTCTTCAAGCTGCGCCATGGATTCCAGGAGTTTTCGCTCCATATTATGATAATTTCTCCGTGCAAAGCTCGATGAAAGAGCAAAAGTAAGCGCGACTAAGGGCAGAATAACTGTCGGCGGGGCCAGAGGCGCGAAAGTAGAAGATAACATGACCACGCAAAGCCCTAACATAAGAGCGTCTTCTCCCCGCTCCACATCGCGATCAATACCCTTGACAATGGCAGAAACAGTATTATCAAACTGATCTTCTAAATAGCTTTTTTTATTTATCATGATGTTCTCCTGATAAGTATTCCTGCGTATTCCAGTGAAAAAGTTGCCACTCCATTGGAACATAGCGACGCAGGACATTTTTCCTTTTACTCCATCTTGTTAGCTGTCGTCAATCGGATTGTTGTTTAGGTACTCATTCTCTTTTTAAATCAACCTAATACGCGTTGCGTTAAACAGATCAAAAACACAAGCTGGACAACATCACTCGCTTGCATCGGTATCTTCATCCATTCGTACTTTGCCCCAAAAAACCAGATATTGATAACCGTTATAAACAAGCATTACCGGCACTAGAAAACCGATACCTGTGAGCATGAATATCAAGGTCTTATTGGAAGATGCAGCTTCAATTAGTGTTATCGACGATGGGATCATATAAGGATAATACCCTATCGTCATTCCCATAAACGAGGCAAAGAAAAAAAAGATACTCCAGAAGAAAGGACTTGTTTCAAACCCCCGTCGCAATGCCCGTATTAACATAAAAAAAGCAAAGCTGATCAAGCATAGAAAGAAATCCAAAGAAAGTCGCGATGCAAAATCATCCCAGCGCGCTGCAACATAAGGATTGAACTGTAGCGTCCAGATGATGACCGCCAAACCAATCGATATACCAAAAATGGCGGTAACATAAGCGTGGCGGATACTGATTCGCTGCAACTCACTCTCCGTTTTTATTATTAAATAAGTCGCTCCCAGCAACCCATAGCCGACAACTACTCCGATAGCAACTAACAAGGAAAATGGCGTGAGCCAAGCCCAGCCTCCATCCAATCCAGTACCGTTCACATTCAGTCCGCTGATCAACCCACCAAACGCAAGCCCCTGAGCGATGGCGGCCAACAGACTACCTCCTCCAAACGCCATATTCCAAAGCACTTTATTGTGTGCATGACTGCGAAATTCAAAGGCAACACCACGAAAAATAAGCCCAAATATCATAAGCATAATCGGAATATAAAGCGCATGCAGCACGATTGCATAAATCAGCGGAAATGCGCCAAAGAGCGCGCCGACCAGCAGCACCAGCCAAGTCTCGTTGGCATCCCATATCGAACCTAAACTGGCCATCATAATCGTGCGCTGCTTTTCATCACGGTTTAGCAGGAAAAGAATTCCCACTCCCAAATCAAAGCCATCCACAACTATATATAGAAAGAATATCAGCCAGATTATAAAAAACCAGATATTGGCCAGAAAAACATGAAGCTCATTAAACATGAGGTTCACCTCCATTATTCTTGTCAAGCCTTTCCCTGACAACTCGCCTTTCCCCGCCAATAATTTTTGATAGCGGGTTATTTAATGGCGCGTCAGCCATATCAGGTCCCTTCCGGATAATTCTCGCTGCAAAAACCACAAATACCATAAAAAGCAGCGTATAAACAATGACAAAACTAATAAGACTGGCGAACACTACAGAAGCAGGCAAGGCAGATGCAACATCACGGGTGCGCAACATGCCATAGATCACCCAGGGCTGGCGACCAACCTCCCTCACTATCCAGCCGCATTCTGTTGCCAGATAACCAAGAGGTAGAGAAGCCATCCACGCATAGAGCAGTATCCGGTTTTTAGCAATATGCCCGGACGTTAATTGACCTTTAAACCAGCTGATCAACGTCCATATTATCAACGCAAAGAAACCAAAACCGATTGCCACCATGATACGGAAACAATAAAAAATCAGTGGCATTGCAGGAGGCTGATCATCCGGCGGAAATGATTTTAAGCCAATGACTCGTCCATCCAAACTCCCGGTAGCCAGAACACTCAATATCTTTGGAACAGAGATAGACCAGTCATTTTTTTGGGTCGCCTTATCGGGCCATGCCAGAATATTCCAGTTCGCTCCCGATCCAGCTTGATTAGTTTCCCAGTGCGCTTCAATGGCAGCACCTTTTGCCGGCTGATTTTCAAACACCTCATGGCCATTGCCATGACCCAGCAATATTTGTACAGGCGCCGCAACCGCCGCAATGATTACAACCAGTTTAAAAGACTTTAAAAAGAAATCCGTATGTCTTCCTTTCAGCAAGTACCAAGCAGACAAACCGCCCATCACAAAGAGGCTTGTTTCAAGGCAGGCAACCCACATATGAGACACCGCCCAAAATGTATCCGGATTAAAAATTGCCTGAGAATAGCTGTCCACCACAAACCGGTTTTTTTCAATATGGCCGCCTACCGGCGTCTGCATCCATGCATTGGCAACCAGAATCCAGAATACAGAAAGTGATGCCCCCAAGGCCACCATACAGGTAGCGAACAAATGGATGACAGGGGGTACGCGCATCCATCCAAAAAGCATGATTCCCAGAAAACCGGCTTCCAACATGAAAGCCATGGCGCCTTCGAAGCCCAGAATATTTCCTAAAAACTCGCCCGTCATCATGGAAAAGCGTGACCAGTTAGTGCCGAACTCAAACTCCAAAGGAATGCCTGTAACAACGCCGACCGAGAAATTAAGCAGAAATAGTTTTGACCAGAAATGCGCATGCCGATAGTAATCAGCATCCCCGGTTTTTAACCATAGCACTTCAAACACAACCAGAACCAGGGACATGCCGACTGACGTGAGCGGCCACAAAATGTGAAACATCGCCGTTACAGAAAATTGTAACCGCGATAAAAATATCGGATCCTGAAGAATTTCCATAGGTATCCTTTTTTGGCTGGCTACATCAAACAACTCAGAAAAAAATTTCACGTCGTTGATCAACGATATTATGATGCTAATCCTTTTACATGAAATAGAAATACGTAAAATTGCGTATTTTCAATTTAGACTACAGACTCCAACGACACCAGAGCAGATACCACCAATGACGCATCGAAGGTATTCAGAGTTTAGCTTAGGAGTTAATCCTTGCAGTACTATAAGACAATCCGGCGTATGCTATTCGGGATCGCTGAGCGTACTCTAGGTATGGTAAAACTGCCCCAGATAGTTACCGAGCCATCGGAATACAAATGTGTTCATCCGAACCCTGCACAGGGTTTGACATAGCCTAATAGTTCCATTATTCTGGAAATATGAAAATAAATTCAGCCGTCAAAGCCCTTAGCGCCTTAGCCCAGGAAACCCGTCTCTCAATATTCCGAATTCTGGTTCAAACGGGGGAAACTGGCCTTTCGGCTGGCCAAATTGCGAAGGCATTGAACATCCCAAATGCAACCCTGTCCTTCCATCTGAAAGAACTGACAAATGCGGGACTGATTACCGCACGGCAGGAAAGTCGCTTCATATACTACGCCGCACATTTTGCGGCCATGAATGAGTTGCTGGGATTCCTGATCGAAAATTGTTGCGCAGGAGCACCTTGTGGGGCGGTCATGGTGTGTTGCGACGAAGAAGCCCCAACCTCTGGCCGTTTACCCTTAATGATGGAATCTGTTTTATGAAACACATTCATGTGCATGTCGTTCGCCGTTCTGGAACGGTGTATCGCGCTGTTAACAAGTTTGCACCCAGAATGTCTGGAACGGTTGGCGCTTGAACAGCAAGTCCGCGATATTGGGCAATCCTAAAAAAGCGGAGCCGGCCCGAATCGACACTTTGATACCCTAAACTTTAAGGAGATACATCATGACAATCATTCAAGTATTTGACCCCGCCTTGTGTTGCAGCACTGGCGTCTGTGGCGTAGACGTCGATCAACAATTGGTCGGCTTTTCTGCCGATGTTGATTGGGCCAAGCAAAACGGCGCGCAGATCGAGCGTTTCAACCTGGCCCAGCAACCACTGGCTTTTGCCGAAAATCCGGTCGTGAAAGGTTTTCTGGAGCGTTCCGGCGCCGAAGCGCTGCCGTTGATTCTGGTCGACGGCGAAGTGGCCTTGGCCGGGCGTTATCCAAATCGAGCCGAATTGGCACGTTGGGCCGGGATTGCCAAAGCGGAAGAAAAGTCAGAATCCGGTTGTTGTGGCGGCGGCAGCTGCTCTTAAAAATCCTTTGGAGATGTCAGCATGACTGCCATGAAATTTCTCGACCAGCCGCCGCGCTTCCTGTTTTTTACCGGCAAGGGCGGCGTAGGCAAAACCTCGATTGCCTGCGCCACGGCGATACATCTGGCAGATGCCGGGCAGCAGGTGCTGCTGGTCAGCACCGACCCGGCCTCTAACGTCGGCCAGGTGTTCGGCATCAGCATCGGTAACCATATCACCGCCATTTCGGCCGTGCCGGGGTTGGCGGCTCTGGAAATCGATCCGCAAGCCTCGGCCCAGGCCTACCGCGACCGTATCGTCGGCCCGGTGCGCGGGGTGTTACCGGAAGCGGTGGTGAAAGGCATTGAAGAACAACTGTCCGGCGCCTGCACTACCGAGATTGCGGCGTTTGACGAATTCACCGTGCTGCTGACTGATTCGGAACTTACCGCCGGCTACGATCACATCGTTTTTGATACTGCACCCACCGGACATACCATTCGCCTGTTACAACTGCCCGGCGCCTGGAGCGACTTTCTTGAAGAAGGCAAAGGCGATGCGTCCTGTCTCGGCCCATTGGCCGGTCTGGAAAAGCAGCGGGAGCAATACAAGGCAGCAGTGGATGCGCTGGCCGATGCGACCCGTACACGGCTTATTCTTGTGGCTCGTGCCCAGCAAGCCACCTTGCGCGAAGTCGCACGCACGCATGAAGAACTGGCTGCGATTGGCTTTCAGCATCAGTATCTGGTCATCAACGGTATCCTGCCTCGCACCGAGGCCGACAATGACCCATTGGCCGCAGCTATTCATGAACGTGAGCGCACAGCACTGAATGACATCCCTGAAGCATTGAAAACCCTGCCCTGTGACGAGGTTATGCTTAAGTCATTCAATCTGGTTGGACTGGATGCCCTGCGCCAACTGCTGGTTGACACACCTGTGCAAGGGGACGTCAAGGTGGATTCCCCCATCGAGCTCGACGAACCCAGTCTTTCCGAACTGGTAGATGACATTGCCAAAGACGGTCATGGCCTGGTGATGCTGATGGGCAAAGGCGGCGTAGGCAAAACCACGCTGGCAGCTGCGGTCGCCGTCGAGCTGGCGCATCGCGGACTGCCAGTACATCTCACTACCTCCGACCCGGCTGCACACTTGACCGAAACACTGGTTGGCACTCTCGACAACCTGACCGTAAGCCGCATCGACCCGGTAGCCGAAACCGAGCGCTACCGTCAACATGTATTGGAGACAAAAGGCGCAAAGCTTGATGCGCAAGGCCGTGCGTTGCTGGAAGAAGACCTGCGCTCGCCCTGTACCGAGGAAATTGCCGTATTCCAGGCGTTTTCCCGCATTATCCGGGAAGCCGGCAGAAAATTCGTGGTCATGGATACTGCGCCCACCGGACACACCTTGCTGCTGCTGGATGCGACCGGCGCTTATCACCGTGAAATTTCGCGTCAAATGGGCGGCTCTGGGCTGGACTACACCACGCCGATGATGCAATTGCAGGACACCAAACAGACCAAGGTGCTGATTGCCACACTGGCCGAAACCACGCCTGTTCTGGAGGCTGCGAACCTGCAAGTCGACTTGCGGCGTGCAGGCATCGAACCCTGGGCCTGGATCATTAATACGAGTGTCGCCGCAGCAACTTCCAAATCCCCTTTGCTCCGCCAGCGCGCCGCCAACGAACTGCGCGAGATCAATGCCGTCGCTACGTTGCATGCCCAACGTTATGCCGTCGTTCCGCTGCTTAAGGAAGAGCCGGTTGGCGTAGAACGGTTGCTAGAAATGGCTGCAGGCAATAAAGGATAACGATTACTGAATTCCAGTCGTTCAATCAACGGCATGGCCTTGTTGATCACATAACCCCTTCCCCCAAATAAATCGATGGGAATAAGTTTGTGATGGGTTAAAAGTTTGATAACCAGAATCTCAGTGGGCGCTGTATTCAGCAGTTTCCTCATTAGTCAAACTGGCTTTGTTGCATAAATATTATGTGCGAACAAAACCAAGTTACATGAAAAGCCCTGCAGGGAGGAAATGGGTTACTTACATCGAATATTAACCGATAAAAAAGTCAAAATTGACCCTGTAAAATCATTATCGGATTGTTTTTTGGTATTTAGGCTTACGTAGACTTGTAATGCAGAAGCCGGAAGTGGTAAATACTGGATTCCGTTTTATATCAAATATTGCAGACTCGTTCAGCTAGCTTGATAAAACGTATACCGAATATCCGTACCGGCCGTAAATGGCCAGTAGAGTCTGGACTTATTTTTCAGGCATTAAAACAGCACTGGAATTTTCCGGGAACTAGGGAGCGTTCTCAATCACATTTAATTCTCTGCTCCAATAGTGTATTTTAGCGG
>JBAZTN010000051.1:0-16271 GCA_041661895.1 Methylobacter sp.
CATGCAAGTAGCTGACAATATGGCTGTTTCAATTCACTATACTTTGACTAACGATGAAGGCGAAGTGCTTGATAGCTCAATAGGTGATGAGGCGTTGGTTTATCTGCATGGCATGGGAAATATCATTTCCGGCCTGGAAAAAGCATTGCATGGCAAAGCTGTTGGCGACAAGTTTAATGTGCGCCTTGCGCCGGAAGATGCTTACGGTGAACAGGATGATGACATGGTTCAGGTTATTTCCCGGGAAATGTTTGATGGCATAGATGAAGTTGAAGTGGGTATGCAGTTTCATGCTGATGTGAGTTCAGGTCCAGGCGTTGTCACCGTGGTTAAGGTTGAGGGCGACGAAATTACTATTGATGGTAATCACCCGATGGCAGGCATGGCATTAACTTTCGATGTGGAAGTGATGGACATTAGACCTGCAACCGCCGAAGAAGCTTCTCATGGGCACATCCATAGCGCTGGTTGTCACCATTAAGAAAAAGTTAGGGGTCGGGTTGCACAAAAGCGTAACCCGACAACTCCGGCTTATGACAATGCTATAAACGATTTGAGTAATTCAGCAGTATTCGCCATGCCCTTATGGAGATGCTGCTCAATTTCTGCCATGGTAATTTCACCTTCCGTTTTTCCTGCTGCCCAGTTGGCAATAACGTTAACAGAGGCATAATCCATATCGAGTTCTTTGGCCAAAGACGCCTCCGGCATGCCGGTCATACCCACCAGATCACAGCCATCCCTTTCCATGCGTTGAATTTCCGCGGCGGTTTCCAGTCTCGGGCCTTGTGTGCAGCCGTAAGTACCGAGCGGACTGATTTTTATATTGGCCTGGGCGGCTGCGGTGATTAACCGGGAGCGCAGCTTTTGGTTGTAGGGATAAGTAAAGTCTATATGGGTGAGGCCATCCTTGTCGTGTTCAAAAAAAGTATGCTGGCGGCCATAGCTGTAATCAATAATTTGGTCTGGGATGGCTATGTGTGCAGGCGCCATTTCAGCGGTAATACCGCCTACCGCCGCAACGGCAATAATATGTTCAACGCCCAGTTGTTTAAGACCCCAGATATTAGCCCGGTAATTTATTTTGTGCGGGGCTATGCTGTGCGGATTTCCATGTCTGGCCAGAAATACGATTTCCTTTTGGTTGAGTTCGCCGGTAATGAATTCGGCTGAAGGCGGACCATAAGGGGTGTTCAGTTGTTCGCGCTTGATGATTTTTAAGTCGCCAAGCTGGGTCAGGCCTGTGCCGCCAATGATGGCTAGTTGGGTCATGTGATTATTTCCTTATTGATCTTCTTGACAGGCATAAATGCCGGCTGCGTTGCGTAGATAGCCTTTATAGTCCATACCGTAGCCAAACAGGTAGCGGTCTTCAACTTCCAGTCCGATAAAGTCAGCGGTTATCGGTTTTTTATGGTCGAGGATTTTATCCACTAATACGGCGCTATAGACGGATGTGGCGCCTTGTTCCAGGCAATATTGATAGATGGCTTCAAGGGTAATGCCTTCGTCAAGGATGTCATCAATGATAAGCACCGTCCGGTCTTTAAGTGGTGTCCCCGGTTTTAGTACCCATTCAATGCTGCCGCCTGAAGTCTGGTTTTGATAACGACTGGCGTTAATGGCGTCTATGGTCAGGGGAATCTTTAGTCGGGTCAGCAGTTTTCCCGCCATGACGATGCCGCCATTCAGGACGCAGAGTAATAACGGATTGCGGTCGGCAAGCAAGGTATTGATTTCTTGAGCCATTTTATCTATGGCAGCCTCGACTTGCTGTTCGCTGTACAGCAAATCAGCAGTTGCCTGAACGTGTTTGATTTCTTTAAGCATATTGATTGGTAAATTGATTGACGATATCCGAGATTTGATGCCATTTCTCGGTGTTCATTAATTGTGCACGGTTCATCTGCGGCCTTCCTTGCATCCGGTTGAGCCGCTGCTCTCTGATGGGGTCTTCTGTTACCGGCAAGGCATCAAGTACCTGTTCGGCAGCGGTCGGGTTGTTGCACACCAGAATCATATCGCAGCCGGCTTGTTGGGCCAGTCTGGCGCGTTCGGGGAAGTCGCCAACCGATGCCGCGCCTTCCATGCTCAAGTCGTCGCTGAATACTGTGCCGTTAAAGTTTAATTCCTTGCGTAAAATCTGTTGTATCCAGAAAGGTGAGAAACCGGCCGGGTTAGGGTCAACTTTTGGATAAACAACGTGAGCAGGCATAATGCCTTCCAGGCCTTCTGCGATGAGCTGTTTAAACGGCACTAAGTCTTTTGCCCTGATGCTGTCTAAATCTCTTTCGTCTACCGGCAAGGTCAGGTGTGAATCCAGCGCCACTGCACCGTGTCCGGGGAAATGCTTTCCGGTTGCCGCCATGCCAGCTTCATTCATGCCTGTTCTAAACAAGCTTGAAAGACGTGTTGCCAGTTCTGGATCAGTTGAAAATGAGCGGTTGCCGATGATTTCGCTAACGCCGCAATCAATGTCCAGAACCGGAGCAAAGCTGAAATCAACGCCGACAGCTAATAATTCGGCCGCCATCAGCCAGCCTGCAGATTGCGCAAGCTCAGGTGTTTGCGCATAACTTGATGCGGGAGGCAGTCGAGTGAAGCCTTGTTGAAAACGCTGGACTCGGCCACCTTCCTGATCAACGGCAATCAAAATGTTGCCATTGCGCGCTGAACGAATACTATTGATGAGGTCAGTTACTTGTTCAGGGTTTTGGTAATTACGCGAAAAAAGAATAACTGCCCCGGTGTTGGGATGGTTTATTTTTTCTTTTTCATGTTGCGTCAGGGTCAAGCCCTCAACATCCAGCATGATAGGGCCAATGGTTAAATTACTTGTCATTGCTCAGGTTCGTTTGAATATTTATTAAGGTTAACCTAATACTAAGTCACTGTTTTTTAGGTACATGGAGTGTGGTATCTGCTTATTTGTTTTTGCTATTCAGTCTGCTTTCATTCCTGCTTTCGCAGTTGCGCAAGAGGAAGGAGGGGGCAGAGGAATCGGGCATACAATATCTGGAAATGAAGCCTAAGTTTAACGTTAATTTATCGGAACCAAAAAAATATTTGATGATTCAGGTTCAATTATTGCTTGAAGATATAGAAGCTGTTGCAAAGATAAAAAAAGCACATGCCGGTATTACGTCATGAATTAAAAGTTTAAATAATTTTCTAGTTGCTTTCTAAGGCGAGCAAGATTATCGGTAATTTGCTGTTCAGTGTAGGGAACTGCATCAAATTTTCCCCAGACTGGCGCCGGCCAGGCCCTATCAGTTTGATAGCGGACTATGTGATGGATATGTAATTGTGGGACCATATTACCTATGGCTGCAATGTTCATTTTGTCAGCGTGGTAAAGTTCCGCCAGGTTTTCTGCCAGGTAGCTGGATTCTTCAGCCAGTAATTCACGATCCGGCTTGGTGAGTTGGTAAATTTCATTTATATCTGTTTTTTCCGGTACCAGTATAAACCAGGGGTACTGGCTGTCATTCATCATCATCAATCGGCATAACTCAAAGCGTCCAATGGTTATGCAGTCTTGCTGTAATCGTGGGTGTAACTGAAATGGCATAGTCATATTTTTCTTGAAAACAGTGAAGCAATCAGTTTAACTTAATATTCTGCCTGAAAAATAATAAGAATACACAGAGGATAGTTTTTTTATGTCTGCGCAAATAATTTCAGTCCAGGATTTTTCTAATGAAAATCAGCTGGCTGTCTCATTTAAGTTGTTGTTAGGTCTGTATTCAATCATTCCTGTATGTTTGTTGTTGCAGTTGTTTGATGGCTGGTTCTGGCATGGCTTTTTGCAACAAAATTTACCGACCAGCCCTTCACATTTTTTATTGTTTCAAATCATTTTCGGTACGCCGCATATTATTGCAAGTGCCGTTGTATTGGCGAGTGACACTGAATACCTGAAGTTTTATAAGCTGAAAATTATTTTGATGACTGCTGCTATTGCAATAGTTTTTGGCTTGGGCAGTCTGTTTATTCCCTATAAAGTCTTTTACGTGGCAGTGGCAGCCTGGACTGTTTACCATGTACTTAAACAACAGCATGGTGTTGGACGCGGTCTGTGCCGTTTGCCTGACTGGGCATTTTATCTTTTGTTGTGGCTGAGTGTGGCGGCGGGCCTCTTCGTTTATATCGGCATTTTTTTAAAAAACAGCCTGGATGTGCAGCAAACAGAATGGATTAAATATATTGCAGCGAGTTTATGTGCGGGACTGGTTTTAAGTACGATTTTTTGTCAACGCTATGTAACCACTCAATTTGGCAAGTGGTTTTTGTGGGCCAATATTTTATTGGTGTTAAGCAGTTTTTATCTTTATGTCCAGCAGTATTACTTATTGGCGATTCTGGTACCGCGATTGGTTCATGATGCGACGGCTTATATTTTCTATGTGACGCACGATTACAATAAGCATCATAACCATCCGCAGAATTTTATTTATCGCTGTGCGGCGCGTTGTAATATGCATGTTTTTATTGTGCTGCCGGTGTGCTCATTTTTACTGGCGTTTGTTTTGCAGTCATACGGGGATGCAGTCGTTAGTTTTATAACCAACTTCTTTTTTGGCGTGGAGATCCGGAAAGCGATTACCTTGGGCTTATTGGGATATCTGGCTTTAATGCATTATTACACGGAAGCCTTTACCTGGAAGCAAGGCTCGCCTTACCGGCGTTTTATTGCGTTTTCAAAGTGAAAAAGCATCTCTAAAAATGCCGTTGATTTATGTAGAGGGGCATTAAACCGATCGGTTTAATGCCCCTTGAATTATAGCTGCTAATCTGTCAGAGAAAAGCCGACTTTAATGGTGACTTGCCAGTGTGCAATCTTGCCGTTTTCCAGATGACCCCGGGTTTCGACCACTTCAAACCAGCGCATGTCGTGAATGGTTTTAGATGCCCTGCTGATGGCGTTTTCAATGGCTTCCTGCATGCCAACTGTTGATGAACCGGTCAATTCTATTTTTTTGTAAATATGCTCAGTCATGATCTTTTCCTCGTTGTGTAGTAAAAATCCAGTTCCTGCAAGCGTTCTGGCGTTCCTATGTCCATCCAGAAGCCTTCATATTTTTGCCCGGAAACCCGGTGGTCTGATATTGCACGGCGTAATAAAGGCGCCAGTTTGCTGCTTCCTGCTGGCGTATTACTGAACAGTTCAGGGCTGTACAGTCCGATGCCGCTAAAGGTCAATTTTTCAAAACCCGTTTCAGTAACTTTGCCATCGTTATCCAGGCTAAAGTCTCCCTGGGTATTATGATCAGGGTTGTCGACCAACACTAAATGAGCTAAATCGACATTCAGATCCTTGAGTTCTGCAAAAGGGAAGTCTGTAGCTATATCGCCATTGACGACCAAAAACACATCATCACCTAATAAATGCAATGCGTTAATAATCCCACCTGCAGTTTCCAGTCCTTGTTCGCCTTCAGGTGAGTAATTAATGATAGCGCCAAACTGATTACCGTTACCAAGTTTTTCTTCTATTTGCTTGCCTAGATGAGCATGATTGATGACTATGTCATTAAAGCCCGCCGAGACCAGTTGCTTAATTGTGTATTCGATGAGTGGTTTTCCGGCGGCTGAAAGTAATGGCTTGGGCGTGTGGTCGGTTAACGGGCGCATTCTTTCTCCGCGTCCTGCCGCTAAAATCATGGCTTTCATGGTGTCATATTGTGCGCTGGCAAGACTTGGGTAAGCAGGAAGTCATTAAATTCAGAAAGCTCTGGATAAGGCGCGCAAACTGCAGTGACGTAGTTCAGGGTGCGAGGTATGTCGTTAAGGTAGCCTGATTTGCCATCCCTCAAATGCAATCGAGAGAAAATGCCGATGGCTTTTAGATGGCGTTGCATTCCCATCAGGTCAAACCAGCGTTTAAACTGGGTCAGGTTGCAACTGATTATGTCTGCTTGCCGGAGCCGCTCAAAATACTGAGCCATCCACTGGTCAACCTGTTGCTCAGGCCATGCGATATAACAATCGCGCAATAATGACACTAGATCGTAAGTAATCGGGCCGATGACGGCATCCTGAAAGTCTATGACGCCGGGGGAGTCGTTGTCCAGAATCATCAGGTTGCGGGAATGGTAATCCCTGTGTACGCAGATGACGGGCTGCTCCAGCGCGGATTCGACGAGAGTTGCTTGTACAGCATCCCAGATCTGTTCCGGAATCGTAATCCCCAGCAATTTATCCAAAAACCAGTCATTAAAAATCGCCAGTTCTCTGCGCAGTAGCTGCTCGTCATAGCTGGGCAGGCCGCAATTTTGTATCGGTGTTTGGGTTTGCAGCTTAAACAGGCTGTCGAAAGCAGTTTGATATAAATCGGTAGCGTTAAATGCGTTGATTTGGTCTAAAAAACACTGCGAGCCGAAGTCCTCCAGCAGTAAAAAACCGTCAGTCAGGTTTTGTTGGAAAATGCTAGGGACATTGACTTCGGATTGCGTCAGCAAGTTGGCAATTCTTATGAATGGCTCAATGTTTTCTTTTGTTGGGGGCGCGTCCATGACAATGAATTGTCCTTCTGGAGTCTTTACCCTAAAGTAACGCCGGAAACTGGCATCGCTGGATGCAGGGTCGCAATGTGTGACGGTGAGCAATAGATCATTCTCAAGCCAGTCGAACATGGATATTGTTCTTAAATCTTCATGCATCATGATGTTTAGGATTGATTAGTATAATGTTGCGGTAGTGGGGTAAAATAAGCGTCCGGCATTCTATTCGATTTATGATTCATTACGCTACTAAACTTATACCTTCTATGCGCCGCCGATTATTCCTGTTTTTTTTACCTTCATTATATGCAAATACCGTCTTTGCCAATGACGCGTCATGGAATTGTGCACAGGACAAAGATACCAAAGAGTGGGTGTGCGTTGGTGAAAAGAAGGCTGCGAATAAAACCAGTGAAATAAAGCCCCTCGTAAGCACTGAGTCTGTTAAAAAAGCTCAACCTGAGTCCGCTGAGCCTGTTGAAAGTGCCCAGCCGGTTGTTGCCGAACCCGTTCAGGTTGTACAGCCTATTATACCCGCTGGGGAACATGCGACTGAAACTGTGGAAAGCAGCCAACCGGTCGTGACAGAAACTGTTCCAGACACTCATCCCGTCAGCACTGAAACTGATAAAGACATCGCTGAAGTCAGTGCAGAACCTGATAAAAGGATTCCACCGGCTAGAGCCAGTTCAAAAAAGCTACCTCAATCTAAGGCTAATCAACCTGGCTGGACCTGTGATGCAAAAGGGGCGGATAAGAATTGGGATTGTCAGCTGGTTGGGGCAGATCCGAAGGGTCAGACGCATGCTGTTGAGTCAGGTCAGACTGGCGCAAGATTGCTTGATCCAGCATTTGATTCAAAGGAGGAGGGCACTTTCAGTGTTCTAAAATCACAACTGAAATATGATCCCTGGCAAAATTGTGATTCGTCTATAGAAGCCAAGCCTACTTATATTCCTGGAAAAGACCTGAGGGATGTGTCTCCTCTGGATATTGATTCCGATTATGCAGAAATTTTCGACAATGAGATTTACAGTTATTTTGGTAATGTCGAAATGACCCGTGCAGATCAGCGCTCATCATCTAGCTCAGCACAATATGACACTGTTTCAGAGACTCTGGATTTACACGGTGATGTTTATTACAGCGAGGATGAGTTGGCGTTGCACAGCGAATCGGCCGCACTTAATTTAGCCTCTAACCAGGCCAAATTGAGGAATAATCTGTTTATCGCTCCGAGTACACCGCTCAGAGGTCGGGCAAAAACAATTTATCGCGACAGTAAAACCTTTTCTAGATATAAAGATGTGGCCTATACCAGTTGTCGTCCAGGCAATCAGGATTGGGTTGTGCATGCATCTGAGCTGAAGTTGAATAAAGGCACCGGTGAAGGTGCTGCTAAAAATGCCTGGTTAGAGTTTAAAGGCGTGCCTGTGTTTTATTCGCCTTATCTTTCTTTTCCAATTGATGACAGAAGACTCTCCGGTTTTCTTGCTCCTTCATTTGGTAGCACTCAAAAAGGGGGGGCTAATTTTTCAGTGCCTTATTACTGGAATATTGCTCCTAACTATGATGCAACATTAAAACCACGGTATTTTTCAAACAGAGGCGTCATATTGGGAGGTAATGTGCGCTATCTGACTGAAATGACCAATGGGAAGACAAGTTTAGAGTATATGCCTAATGACAGCCTTTTAGATAAGTCCCGATATCTGGCAGGGGTTCAGAATGTCACTAATTTTACACCCCACATAAGATCGCATCTGGATTTGAATTATGTTTCGGATAAGGATTATTTCTCTGATTTGGGTAATGCACTTAGTATGCCTACCTATAGTTACCTCAAAAGCCAGGCGGATATTGGGTATAAGAGAGAAGGCGTGTCTTTGAGGGGGTTGGTTGATAATTACCAGTCGATTGATAAATCCTTTAGCGGTGCCAGCATTCCTTACCGGAAGCTGCCGCAAATTAAGCTGGATTTGAACCATGCTTTTAAATCCATGCCGCTTACGACAGCGCTGGATAGCGAATTTGTGGATTTTCAGCATGATGATTTTAAGGAAGCCGACGGCACAACACAATCTTTAGTGAACGCCATGAGAATGAATGTTAAGCCGTTTGTTAGTTTACCTATGCAAACTGCCAGTGCTTTTTTAACGCCTAAAGTCTCGTTACAGCATACCCAGTATTTGGTAACCACCCCAGGCCGGGGTTTACAAAACTCCGTAACTGTCAATAGCACAGGGCAGATATCCGATAAAGAATATAGCAGTGATGAATCCCGAACTTTGCCCATATTTTCTACAGATAGTGGTTTGTATATGGAGAAGGAGCTTAATTTTTCTGATCGCTCTTTCGTGCATACGTTGGAACCCCGATTATTTTATTTGTATATTCCAAAAGCCAATCAAGAAAATATCCCTATATTTGATACCGCTTTAAATGATTTCTCGTTCAATAGTATGTTCTTGGAGAACCGCTTTAGCGGTACAGACAGGGTTCAAGATGCCAACCAGTTGACGGCAGCCATAACATCCCGTTTGGTTGATGCCAAGACCGGCCGGGATAAGCTAAAACTGGGCGTGGGTGAAATTGCTTATTTCCGCAATAGAGAGGTCACTTTGCCGGGTTATCCGGTAGAAACCAGTTCATTTTCACCGTTGGTGGCTCAGCTGAATGCCGAGTTGATAAATCACTTTTCGGTTGACACTGATGTGCAATGGGATCCTCAGTTGAACGATGTAGTCAGGCATAAAGCACTGCTCCATTATATTAATGAGCCCGGTGAAATTGTTAATCTTGGTTATCGTTATAGAAAAACTACAGTTCTTCCAACTGCATTGGAAGGATCGAGAGCTTTTGACATTATTCAAAGTGAAGTTTCAGCTCACTGGCCGGTTTATAATAACTGGTCTATTGTTGGGGAATGGCGGTATTCGTTGCTGAACAATTCAACCCAGGAAAGTTTTTTTGGCGTTGAAAAAGAAAACTGTTGCTGGCGTTTCCGCGCTATTGGACGGCGCTGGATTAATAACACTCAAGTTAATCCTCAAGGCCAGCAAGTTGATGCTCAGGGTGAAAGTCAGACAGGCTTATTCGTGCAGATAGAGCTTAAAGGCTTCACCGGTATTGGGGAAAATCTGGACGATTTCTTTGAAAAGCAAATTTATGGTTATAGGAAACCTAAGAATTGATCATTAAAAACATGAAAAAAGCGATTGTATATATATTGTTAAGTAGCTTAATGTTTGGCAGTTTTTTAGTGCGAGCCGAAGTTCTGGATACCATTATCGCTGTGGTTGAAGATGACGTTATTCTTGAGCGAGAATTACAAAAAGAAGTGACAGTCATTGAGCAAAGAATACTAGCGAGTAAATCAGAGATTCCGCCTTCTTCTGTTCTGCGCAAACAAGTGTTGGAAAAAATGATTGTCGACAAGCTCCAAAGACAAATGGCGGAAAAGGCAGGGATTACTGTTAGCGAAGAAATGCTCAACAGTTCAGCAGCTGATATTGCGCAAAGGAATAATATGAATGTGCAAGAATTCAGGGTGGAACTGGAAAGGCAGGGCATTACCTATGAAAGCTTTTTGGATAATATGCGGAATGAAATCATTATTAATCAATTACGTGGCAGAGAGATAGGTGGACGCATTAAAGTGACTGACAGAGAAGTCGAACACTATATGGAAACGCAGGATAAATTGGGCGATGAATCTACACAGTATCATCTAGGACATATATTGATTGCAGTTCAAGAAGCGGCGTCATCGAGCGAAATACAAAAAGCCATGAGCAAAGCCGATGATATTGTTAGGAAGTTGCGTGCAGGGCAAGATTTTACCCAAACAGCAATGAATGTGTCAGACGATGCAAATGCCTTAAAAGGTGGTGATTTGGGTTGGCGTACAAAGGGCGAAATACCAACTCTTTTTGTTGACCAGATCGGTAAATTGCAGCAGGGAGATGTGGCTGATCCTATACGCAGTCCAAGTGGTTTTCATATTATTAAAATGCTGGAAACAAAGGGCAGCATGGATAATCACATGATTACCAAAACCAAGGTTCGGCATATATTAGTTAAAACCAATGAATTGGTTGATGATGCTGAGGCGAAAAAACGGTTGCTTGCGATAAAAGATCGTATCGCAGATGGCGATGATTTCGCGGCACTTGCCCGCGCTCATTCAGATGATAAAGGGTCGGCATTAAAAGGCGGGTCGCTTGATTGGGTTGGGCCGGGGGATTTGGTTAAACCATTCGAAGAGGCCATGGCAAAACTGGGCGTTAATGAAATCAGTGAGCCTGTGCAAACTCAATTCGGCTGGCATATTATTCAAGTTTTAGGTCGGGAAAATAAAGATAATAGCAGCGAGTTTAAAAAGAATATGGTGAGGGATGCCATCCGCAAACGGAAAATTGAAGAAGAAACAGAGCTTTGGATACGTCGATTGCGTGATGAAGCTTTTGTGGAAATTTATCAGGATCGGCTGTAATGCGGATAATCCTTTAAGTTCATAAACAGGATGAGCAATAATACGGGCGAGTGCCGGGAGCAGTTGAAATTTCTTTTGCAAAAGATTGTTAGTTGCGAGAATCTGGATGCTCAGCGCAGCTTAATTAAGAGCATTGCAACTGAATTGGGAATAGATATTCTGGATTGCGCTGCTGCACTGGTGTATTTAACTCAAGAAACGGCAGCTATGAAATATGCTCCACGATGGGAGCAAAAGGAAGAAAAACAGTCGCTGCCTGAAACCATTCAGCCAGGCATTAAAATGGTGCGCTATCGACTGGACGTTGGGCGCAAGCACCAGGTTACCTTGGAGCAACTTAAAAAGGTGTTGATTGAAGAGTCGGGGGTCGATAAAAACAATATCAATAATGTCAATATACAGGGTGATTACACCCTTGTTGACTTGCCCGATGCAATGCCTCCGGACATATTCCTGCATTTAAAATCAGTAGAAATTAATCAGCACAAGTTGGATATAAGGCGGGTAAAGGCGCGCAATAAAAAACGCGGCAATAGCAATTTTCGACGCGGTCGGCAACGTAATGCTCAGTCCGGCAATGAGGGGGTTGATCAGATTAATAGCTGATTAACCTGATCAGCAGATACAATATTAATGGCTAATAATTAGAGATGCGATCAGTTGCCGACGTAAGGATTGCTACGCATTTCCTCGCCAAAGGTAGACATCGGGCCGTGACCGGGAATAAAAGCGAACTGTTCGCCCAAAGGCCATAAATTGTTTTTGATTGAATTAATCAAGGTATTGAAATCCCCTTTTGGCAAATCCGTTCTTCCTATTGAGCCTTTAAATAAAACATCCCCGACTATGGCTAATTTTGACTCCCGGTGAACAAAAACCACATGTCCCGGTGTATGGCCTGGGCAATGAAAAACATCCAGTATTTCCTCGCCAACTTTAATAACATCACCCTGACTTAACCAGCGTGACGGCATAAATGAATCGCTGGGCGGAAAACGAAAAGTCTGGCATTGGGCGGGAATGGCATCGATCCAGAATTGGTCTTCCTGATGAGGGCCTACAATAGGAATGGAAAGCAGAGCGGCCAATTCCGCAGTTGCGCCGATGTGATCAAGGTGACCATGGGTGATCAAGATGGACTCCAGCGACACATTTTCCTTCTCAAGGGTTTTTAGAATAATGTCGATATCGCCGCCCGGATCAACAATGGCGGCTTTATTGGTTTGTTCGCAAATCAGCAAGGTACAGTTCTGCTGATAAGATGTAACGGGAATAATACAAAATCGCATAGGTGAGTGAAAGAAAAAGCTAAATTCTATCACTAAACTGAAAAACCACCATTAACCGTAAAAACGTATGATTTTTTTGGTTACTTTAATAACCGCTTGTTTAAATATATGACAAACATCCAATATATAAATACCCCTGATCAGCTGGCTAAACTGTGCGAACAGATAAAAAAAGAACCCTGGCTGGCTCTCGATACAGAGTTTTTAAGGGAAAAAACCTATTATCCGAAGTTTTGCCTGCTACAAATAGCAACGCCGGAATGGGTGGCCTGTGTTGACCCATTAGCATTGCCTACGCTGGATTCTCTTTTTGAAGCTATATACAGCCCTTTCATCGTAAAAGTATTTCATTCCTGTCGGCAGGATCTGGAAATATTTCATCAATTGACTGGAAAATTACCCATGCCTGTTTTTGATACGCAAATAGCCGCACCGTTATTGGGTTTTCAGGAGAATCCGGGTTATGCGATGTTGGTTTCCAGTTTGTTAAATGTTAATTTAAACAAAGCTCATACTAGAGCGGATTGGAGTAAGCGACCGTTAACGGATGCAGAAATTGAATATGCTGCTGATGATGTGATTTATTTATGTAAGATTTATCAAATGATGTTGCAAAAATTAGCAGAATTGGGCCGGGCAGATTGGCTGGAACGCGATTTTGCTGAACTTGCAAATCCAGATATTTATCAGGTAACACCGGAAAAAGCCTGGTTGAAAATTAAAGGCAAAAATAAGCTGACTGGTAAGCAGTTGTCAATTGTTCAAACATTGGCTGAATGGCGGGAAAAAGCGGCGCAATCTGAAGATCGCCCCAAGAGTTGGTTACTGCGTGATGAGATGCTCTTTGATATAGCTAAGCTGCAACCGGAAGCAGTGGGTGAATTAGCTAATGTTCGTGGCATTAATGAGCGGACAGTAAATCGTTATGGACAGGAATTGTGTCAATTAATTACTGCCGCCAAGAATCGCGCACCGATACCTTTAAATGAAAAAGGCCGGCCCGCTAAAAAAACTCAGCAGCAAGAAGCGATACTGGATATTTTAACTGCATTGGTCAGAATACGTGCCGAAGAAAATTCATTGAATCCAATTATTCTTGCCACGCGTAAGGACCTGGAAGTGCTGCTATTTAATGATGATGACGAATGCCCCTTGCTGCACGGTTGGCGCTTTGATATGGCTGGCAGGGAATTGGTAGGCTTGCTAAAGGGCGAGCTGTTGCTCGGGATTGAGTCGGACAGATTGGCTATTATTGAAAAAGAATCCATGGAATTAGATTCTTAATTTAGATGCAAGAGTGGGCAGGGATGTTTTGCCCTCCCTTGATGCGTCTTTTTTACCTGGTGAGCAAAAAAATAGTACTCATCCATTCTAAAAGGCTGATTATAGGGGGGGAGATATTTGACATTAAGACAACCTTAAGGTATTTTCTAACTGAAGGGATTCTTTGATCCCTTTAGCTTGGCTCTTTGGGTTAAAGTTGTAGCCACGAAATTGATTGAGGTTATAAAGGACCTGATGGCTTAAACATTTTTGGAGGAATCAACATGAATAAAAAACACCTCTTTATTGCCTGTGCACTTAGCAGCGCATTATTGTCAGCGAGTCCGGCTTATGCGGAAGAGCAGGATTATCTATCCGGATTTACCAGTAAATTTAGCCAGGGACTATTCAATACGACGACGGGCTTTATTGAATTACCGAAGAATGTCGTTAATATAAGTCAAGACGAAAATATCTTTGTCGGCTTAACCTGGGGCGTAGTGCGTGGTTTACTGCATTCAGTTAGCCGAACAGTAGTTGGCGCAGCGGAGTTAATCACTTCTCCTATTCCCACGGATGACTACATCTCGCCGCCCTACGTATGGGATCGTTTTAGCGAGGATACACGTTATTTTGGCTTACATATGCCAGGTTTCTGGACCACATACGGACCGTTAGATGATGGTGAATAGGAATTTGACCCATTAAATAATCGTTGCATTCATCCGTAACCGCGTATGGATGATTCTGATTGAGAGGATAAAATCATGAACAAACAATTTATTTACCTGCTATGCGCTGTATTAGTCAGTGTTCTTGCTGCCTGTACGCCGCCAGCGAAAGATATCCCCGGCTTAACCTCGGAAGTTGATGCCGCCACAACCGGTCATTACGGGCAATCCATCCATCATGAGCAATTAGCCGAAGAAAAACTGGAGGAATCCAATAAAGTTTTAGAGCACTGGAAAAATGGTTATTATTGGAATATTGATGAACGGCAAAAAGCAATGGATGCCGCCCGTGAAGCTGCTCAGCATCGGCTTGCCTCGGAACAAGAGTTATGCCAGTGGCTAATAGAAGTCCATGGTAAAGACCATCATGATGGATCGGTCCAAAAAGTTGCCGCATATTTTAAAACTGGTAGTGCGACGCCTTACAAGACCGACGATCATGTCATTTCTGTTGTAGGCAAATTTTTGGGAACCCATCCCGATGCCACTGCTGATGTGACAGGATATACCGATACGGTCGGCAGTTCGGCGAGCAACCAACAACTGGCGGAGAGAAGAGCTGCCACAGTCGCTGAGATGTTGAATGAATATGGCGCTAAAATGGAACAATTGCATATCAAAGCAATGGGTGAGGCTCATGGACCAGACAATACTCCAGACCAGCAACATCGGACAGTAACGATTGTTGCGCTTCAAACAGGCTTTGCGCATTGCTCCGAATTAAAATAGTCCTATCAAACATACCCTGCAGTCTCGCAATGACTGCAGGGTTTCTTCGGTCTTCAACCTATACTCCTTCTTCCTAAGCTTTCCCATCGAGAAAAGGTCAGGTGGCATGTCTGTCGGCATGGACATTATCAAAGGCTTATTCTCGTACCAGCAGTTTTTCCAATAAAAATGGATCATCAAAATGGCGTCTGCCGGTAAAGGCAATCGCATGAGTTCCCCATTGTCTCATCGCACCGGGACTGGCAACACCGAAAGGCCAGAGCAGAAAGCGTTCATTGCGCTGACTGGCGTTGATAATCCCGTCTGCACCGAAAAGATTGTGCCGCGTGCCGTCTTGCATGGGTATCGAACGTAGCCACTCAGATTCCTGCCAAGCATAGAAACGTGCGGTGTTACCAGATGCATTCGGTACAACGGCTATTTGCCGTAAATAATGAGTGCGGGTCGCCAAGCGGAGCAGTAGACGTTTCCCGGCTGGTATTTTTGGTATCGACATCGGACTGAGTACCGGTTCTGCGTCATCTTTGGGCGCTACTGCACGGTAACCTTGGTTGGGAAACAACAGATAATAGCAGCCGCAGGCGTGAATGCTGTCAAAGGCGATCGGCGAACCTTCTGGACTCAGCGTGACGCGCCAAATGACGCTATCCAGCGGGCCGCCGTATAAATCGAATAGACCGGTTTTTTCCCGCGCCGGCAGCCAGATCTGATAGATCAATTGCAGCAGCACTTTGCCGTGCCAGCGAGTGAACCCATGCTGGGTATAGACGGCGGGTTTTGCGGTATTGATTCGCGGCTGGTCTCTGGCATCGAGCATAACCATGCCGATTTTATCGTTATCGTTATGCGTATCGATTTCCCAGATGGGGGCAAAACGTTCGAATAATCTCTGTAGTTGCTCCGGGACTAATGAGGGAATACCCAAGGGATTGTCGTAAGCCGGACGCAGTATTGCGGCTATGTTCGCCGCAGTTAATGATTCTGTCTGCGAAGGAGCGTATTGCATGAGACGGCCTTGCACCGGCTGTTGTGCTAGCGGTCTTTGAAAGCTTTCGTTCAGTTCCCGGTGCAAGCGCTCAATGCCGACTACAGCAGCGTATTGAGTTAGCGCATAGGCGCCAACATATCGTTTCCAGGTTTGATAGGCATCGGGTATTTCTGCCTGTTGCAACAAAATACGTTGGTGTTTTGGGTCGCTTAGATCCAGTTTGGTTAAACGCTTGCCGCAACGCTGTACGCCTTGCTCGAAGCTTTCTCCCGG
>JBAZTN010000052.1:0-16175 GCA_041661895.1 Methylobacter sp.
TTGATTTTCTGGCGGGCAACCAAAGCTATGATTGTACGCCATGGGGTAATCCGACGCGTAACGTCTTTGGTTGGCAAAAACCCTGTTATTTATTGGCAGATGAAGGTTATGTCTCAAGTTTTCAGGAACTTCTGGATACCACGCCTTGGGAAAAATACGGCTCAGTAAATAATCCTAAATGTGCTAGTTGTATGGCCCATTGTGGTTATGAAGCGACGGCTGTTGAAGATATGCTAAAGCATCCGTTGAAGGCATTGCTCACATCTATCAGAGGACCTAAGACTGAAGGCGCCATGGTACCTGAGCCTACCCCTGAGTATGCAAGACAAGAGCCGGCATCAACAATTGCAGGAATTCCTGTGAGAGTAGAGATTGCCGATTAAATTACCTGATTTGGCTATTGCAATAATACCACTATAATATCTAGTGGTTTATTGCTGCTGTAGCGACTCAATAGCATTAAAGAAGCTTATGAATAGGCTATGTTTTTACGAGGTTTTTTGATTATGGTTTTAAAAATTATGAAGTTCGCTGCTGTTTTCATGTTCTGGGTGTTTGGAACAGTGAACGCTTTTGCTCAAGATGAAAGCGGGGCAACCGCAAAACAGGTAGTAGAGAAATTTCAGGCAGAACTGATAGCTGTTATGAAGGATGGCAAGCAATTGGGCTATGCCGGAAGATATGCAAAGCTACAAGAGCCGATTGCTAATAGCCACGAACTTACAAAAATTGCCCGGATTGTCGTTGGTAAAGAATGGGAGAAGTTAACAGAGGAACAGCAACAAAAACTGGTCGAAGTATTCACTCGATTAAGTATCTCTTCTTATGCGCATAACTTTAAGGATTATTCGGGTGAGTCATTCGTATTTGATTCAGAAGAAGAAACAGCAAGAGGAGGTGTTGTTGTTCATTCCCACCTTGTAGTACCTGATGACAAACCTGTTAAATTTGATTACATGCTTAAGGAAAAAGGCAACAGCTGGCAGATCATCAATATTATTGCTAATGGCGTGAGTGATTTGGCCTTGAAAAGGTCAGAATACACCAGCATTTTGCAGCGTGAAGGTTTTGATGCTTTAATATCAAAGATTAACGAAAAAATTGATAATTATTCAAAACAATAGGCTTTGGCAATGAACAAACCATGTAACGGCAGTTGGGATAGCAAAATTCAGCGATCTTTCTCAGGTATGCTGATGGGAGCGGCTATAACGTTGACCGGCTGTGCCACAACAGGCGTTGTAGAACCGCAAGCTACCGGGGTTGAACCGCAAACTGCAGCGAATGAAGTAGATCCCTACGAAAACTTTAACAGAAAAATGTTTGGTTTTAACGATAAGGTTGACAACTATGTCGCCGAACCTGTTTCAAATGCCTATAAACGGATAACCCCCGAGTTCATGCAAACGGGCGTATATAACTTTTTTAATAACCTGAAAAACATCAATGTGGTTATTAACGACGTTTTACAGGCCAAATTTCAGCAAAGCGCTCAGGACACTGGACGACTTGCAATTAACTCAACAATCGGACTTGCAGGTTTGGTTGATGTTGCTAAACACGTAGGCCTCGAACAAAATGAGGAAGATTTTGATCAGACTCTGGCGGTATGGGGCGTGCCACGAGGTTCTTATCTGGTGCTGCCTTTTCTAGGGCCATCAACATCACGTGGTATTCCAGGGTCTGTATTTGATACAGCAGCAAATCCTGCTACTTATGT
This sequence comes from Methylobacter sp., assembly GCA_041661895.1. Classification (GTDB taxonomy): domain Bacteria; phylum Pseudomonadota; class Gammaproteobacteria; order Methylococcales; family Methylomonadaceae; genus Methylobacter_A. Next base: position 1,721 of record JBAZTN010000052.1, read on the forward strand.
AGGTTTTGTGCCTGTACAGGCGCTGTCTGCGATAAATTCACGCGCAAACGCGGAAGGCGCATTAAAATTTATTGATGAGGCAGCACTAGATCCTTATGTTTTTACACGCGAAGCTTTTTTACAGTGGCGTAATAATCTGGCTACTGATGGGAAAGCAGAAGCGTCTACAGAAATGGATGATTTCGAAGCTGAATTAGATGAAAATGTTAACGCTCCTGCTGCTAAGGTTCCTGCTACTAAGAAAGAGGCGACTAATGCCGCCGATGCAAATAATAAAGCGGATATTAAAAAAACAAATCATAGCAGTATCGCTCAATCCTCTGATGATACTGCTAGTAAAATAGCCGCCCCGTTGAAAGTCAATAAATAGTATTTCAGAAAAAGAACTACAAGGATGTAGTTCTAATAATGCAATAAAGAATGGACTTCGTATTTACTGAGCAATTCCCTTCCTTCCAGAAAATCCAGCTCCACTACAAAGGCGCAGGCTTCTACTTTTGCCCCCAGTTTTTCAACTAATTCACAGCTTGCTTTTGCTGTTCCACCTGTAGCCAGCAGATCATCAATTAATAAAACATGATCGTTCGCATCAAAAGAATCAATATGCGCTTCAAGTGTGGCTGAGCCGTATTCAAGATCGTAAGATACGCTTTGAACATCATATGGCAGTTTGCCCGGCTTTCTAAGCGGTACAAATGGAAGGCCTAATTCCCACGCGACCAATGAACCAAAAATAAAGCCGCGCGCTTCCATGCCGGCAACCACTGTAATATTTCGCCCTAAAAAAGGCTGTAGTAATTGATGAACGGAAAGTCTTAAAGCGGCGGGATCTTTTACCAGTGGCGTAATATCCTTGAAGATAATGCCTGGCTTGGGGAAATCTGGAATGTCACGGATTTTGTCTCTTAGTCTATTCATTTTTCTGTATTGTTATTTCAATTATAGGTGGTTAAATTTAATCAAGATGCCAAATTAACTATCATTCTAGCATTAATGATTAGAATGAAATATTTGAGAAGTTATTAAATTTAAGTGTTAGATTAAAAGCTGTGGTACAGGTAATCATCTATTGAATGTAAGGAAGGCCGCAATGATTAGACTGACTTATGCAAGTACGGCAACTAAAGACTTCGAAACAGAAGATCTGTTGGAGCTATTAAAATCATGCAGAATAAATAACGGCGCTAAAAATATAACCGGGATACTGCTTTATTCACACGGCACTTTTTTTCAGGTATTGGAAGGCAACGAGGCAGTTGTTGAAGATATATTTGAACGCATAAAAAAAGATAAACGCCACAAGGATGTTACCTTGATTGAAAAACAGCCAATAAAGGAACGGGAATTTCCTTATTGGAGCATGGGCTTTGAAAAGCTGGAAGGCAAAGAACTGAGTGAAATGGAAGGCTTGAATAACTTTTTTGAAAAGGATTTTACACCAGCCGGTTTTGCCTCCAATAAAAACATTGTTGGCCCGTTATTGACCCATCTGCGCGGCAAGCTGGTAAAGCAGGTCACCGTGGAAAGTCACGAAGAACTGCCCATGCAGCATGAAGATCCGTTCATACAATTTCTGCACCGAACCATACGTCTTGGTGTCAAATTTTTAGCATTGCTAATGGTTATAGTCATATTGTTTGGCATTATTGATGTTGTTTATGTGATTTTTGAAAAAATCACTCAGCCGCCGTTTATGCTGATGACCATTAATGACATGTTAGAGACATTCGGGGCTTTTTTGGCGGTGTTAATTGCCATCGAAATTTTTCTGAACATCACCTTGTATATCAGGAGTGATGTCATTCCTGTAAAACTGGTTGTAGCCACTGCGTTGATGGCGATTTCACGGAAAGTCATTGTCTTTGATTACAAGCATTTGCCTGCCGAATATGTCAGTGCTTCCGGATTGGTTTTGGTGGCTCTGGGCATCACCTATTGGCTGATTCAAAAAAAGGAATAGCGCGATTTTGCTACAAGACGGCTAACAGATCATTCATTGCTGATTAACTCCAGATAGCCGTCTTTATAGCTCGGATATTGGAACTGGTAACCCAATTCTTTTAAGCGGGCATTGCTACACCGTTTATTCATGCCTGCATTATCGTCGGCCGCCTTAGCAGTCGGTTGCTGACGATGCAACCGTTCGGCCAGCCAGCTCATCACTTCCCACAATGGTGCAGGATCATCATCGCTCGCCAAATAGCATTGTTTCAGTGGAACGCCCGCTAACCGCTGATCCAGCAAAAACGACAGCACGCCAACACAATCCCGCTGATGTATCCTGTTAGTAAAATAAGGCGGAGTTTGCTGTATCGCTGGCGCTTGCCTCGCCATTCTTAAGAGATACTCGCGCCCAGGCCCGTAAATGCCGGAAAAACGCACGACGATATTAGCCGGATTTAAAGCCATCAATTTTTGTTCCGCCAGCCTGATCAACCGGCTGGTGATGTTTTCCGGTTGCGCGACTGAATCTTCATCCACCCATTCGCCTTGGGTCTGCTCATAGACGCTGGTGGATGAGACCATTAGCCAGTGCGCATCCGGCAGCTTGGCGAGCAGGTTGTTCAAGCCAGTTTCATAAACAGCGCGGTAGCTTTGTTCATCGCGCCCGTCAGGTGAAACAATAAAAAACGCCTGCTCAAAATCGGTGTCCAATTCTGCCAGATCGGTGGGCGAGCTTATGTCGGCAGTGAAGTATTGAATGTGGCTGTCGGCTGATGCCTTCGGGTTTCGTTTTAGTCCCGTTACGTCATGCCCCTTGGCCGATAAGACCACGGCGAGTTCAGAGCCTATCGCGCCGCACCCGACAATTAGTATTTTTGTCATGGTTACAATTGATTGATAAGTTGCAGTTCTTGCGGATAAGGCGACATGTAATAGGACTCTTCTATATACGGATCAGGGCTTTTGCGGAAATGATGTTTGAGCAGGGTTAGCGGCACTATCAGCGGGACGTAGCCTTTGCGATATTGTTCAATCACTTCGCAAAGTTCGGCTTTATCGTCTGAACTCAAGTCCATTTTTAGATAGCCCTGGATATGCTGTAAGACATTGACATGATTTTTGCGGGTAGCCGGTTTTTTAAGCGTATTCATCAGCTGCAGAATGTATTGTTCTGAGATTTGCCCAAGGTTGGTTTTGGTGAGTCCAGCCAATAATTGCCCCAGGTCGCGATAGTCTTCATGACTCATGATGATGAGTTTATGATGGGCATGAAAATTGGTCAGGCTCCTTGCCGTCAGCCCTTCCGCCAGCATCGTTTTCCAGCGGTGCAGCACATAAACGCGCTGGATGAAGTTTTCGCGCAGGCCGGGGTCGCCAAGCCTGCCTTCTTCCTCTACCGGCAACAGCGGGTTCAGACGCATCATTTCCTCAGCATAAATGCCGATGCCGTCAGCGCGGGGTTGGTTATTGGTATAAACCTTGACCCGTTCCATGCCGCAACTGGGCGAATTTTTTTTCAGGATATAGCCGCACAAGTCGGCGTGCAGGTGTCTTTGCTGTTCGGCATAGTCGCGTAAGGGCTCGGTGACATCCCAATCGGGGTTTTTAATGCCTACGCAATGGACGGCATGATCGATTTTCACCAGATGCAGGGTAGGGCGGGGTGCGCCCAAGCCGATACCCATTTCCGGGCAAAACGGGCGAAAATCAAAATATTCACTCAGCGTGCCGGTGATATAGGCATCCAGCCTGTTGCCACCGTCAAAACGGACATTCTCGCCCAATAAACAACTGCTGATACCAATAGGAATTTTTTTCATAGGGATTTGATGTAGGTACAAAGTTCTTTTTGACTTTATCACTAAAACTTTGTGGTGTGGATAGTTTTTATATCGGCGCTGCTGGCATTTGCGTCTGATTGGTGAGATGCTTTCAGTTCAGCATAACTTTTTTAGGGGATGCACTGATGAAATTTTCAACCATATTTTATATTCTCGTTATGACAATAAGCACAGCAACTCAAGCAGAAGAAAAGAAATTGGCGTCATGTCCAAACAGCCCAAACTGCGTTTCCAGTCAGGCGGCAGATGAAGGTCATTTTATCGCGCCATTTAAAATTACCGGCAATGTTGAAGAGGCCTGGGCGGCGCTGAAAAAAGCGCTGATCAGTCAAAGCCGCACTGTGATAACCAGCGAAACCAGTGATACGCTTCATGCCGAGGCAAACAGTCTGGTATTTCGCTTTGTCGATGATATCGACGCGATCCTCGATGCCGATGCCCGGTTAATCCATATCCGTTCCGCATCCCGTACCGGCTACGGCGATTTTGGGGTTAATCGCAAGCGGGTTGAAATGCTCCGTTCTCAATTGCAGCAGGCGCATGTGATTGAGTGATGTAGGTTAGGCATTAAGGTGACTCAGTATGCAACTTCGCTGTTCATATTCCGGCGCGACTTGCGTCTTCATGACAATACCGCGTTGCTTGAAGCCCTGCGGCTTTCAGGGCAGGTGATCCCCTGCTTTATTTTCGACCCCCGGCAGATCGAGCCGCACCCTTACCAGAGCAAGCCGGGCTTGCAGTTTATGCTGCAGTCGATTAATGATCTTCAGCAGCAGTTACAGTCGGCAGGCGGCAAACTGGCGCTTTATCATGCGCTGCCGGAGCAGGTCATAAAGCAGCTGGCCGAACAGCAGCAGATACAAGCCGTGTTTATCAACGGCGATTACACGCCTTTCAGTCGTCAGCGTGATGACGGGCTGGCCGCCGTGTGCAAACAGTTGGGCATTGCGCTGCATATGCTTCCCGATATCCTGCTTAACGAGCCGGAGCAGGCCGTAAAAATTGATAAAACGCCCTATAAAGTATTCACCGCGTTTTATAACCATGTCAGACAGTTTCCGGTTGCCTTGCCGCAGGCTTTGGATAAGTGGAATTTTTTAGCGATAGATTCCGAGTTTACCGTCGATCGGCTAGGCATACCGAAGGCAGAACCTGTAATCAAAGGCGGTCGCAACCAGGCGCTGGCGATACTGGACCGGCTCAGCGACTACGCCGACTACCAAAACACCCGCGACTTCCCGGCGCTGGATGCGACCAGCAAGCTTTCCGCGCATTTAAAGTTCGGCACCTGCTCGGTACGGGAAGTTTATTATGCCATTCTTGAACAACTAGGAAGCGAACATTCGCTGCTTCGGCAACTGTACTGGCGCGATTTTTTCACCCATATCGCCTATCACTTCCCTCAGGTCTTCGGACGGGCTTTTCTGGAAAAGTTTGCCAACCTGCACTGGGATAACAATCCTGATTATTTTCAAGCCTGGTGCGATGGAAAAACCGGCTTTCCTATAGTGGATGCCGGGATGCATGAATTGAATGCCACCGGATTTATGCATAACCGGGTGCGGATGATCACGGCCTCATTTCTGGTCAAAGACCTGCATATCGACTGGCGCTGGGGCGAGCGCTACTTTGCCCAGCATCTGGTTGATTACGATCCCTGTGTCAATAACGGCAACTGGCAATGGGTCGCCTCAACCGGCTGTGATGCGCAGCCGTATTTCAGGATTTTCAATCCCTGGCTACAGCAACTCAAGTTTGATCAGGACTGCCGGTACATTTATCGCTGGCTACCCGAACTGCAAGCCTTTCCGCCCAAGACCATTCATCAATGGGACAAGAAATACAGTGTTTGCAGTTACCCGGCACCGATTATCGATCATGCCCGCGAGAGCCAGCTCACCAAGGCCCGGTTTAAGGAAGCAATCAAGTTAAGCAGCCACTAAGTTGTTAGCCTATTCATGCGACAACGCCTCATTTAACGCAGCAGTAAGTTCGTCGTACTGAAACTTAAACCCCTGCGCCAACAGCCGTTCCGGCATCACTCGCTGACTCCCCAGTACCAGCTGTGACATTTCGCCGAGTAGCATTTTCAGCAGACAGGCCGGAACCGGCAGCAGGGCAGGGCGTTTCAGGCATTTCGCCAGTATCCGGGTGAATTCGGCATTGGTAACTGGGTTCGGAGCGGTCGCGTTATAAGCGCCCCGCATAGTTGAATCGGCAATCATCGTTTGTGCAATACTGATCCAGTCCTGACGGTGAACCCATGACATCCATTGCCGCCCGCTGCCCAGGCGACCGCCCAATCCCAAACGAAATGGCGGCAACATGCGTTGCAGAAAACCGCCGCCGCTGGCAATGACCAAGCCGGTTCTGATCAGGCAGACCCTGACGCCGAATTGCTCTGCTTGTTTAGCGGTAGCTTCCCAATCGGCGCAAAGCTGCTGCGAGAAATCTTCATAGGGAGTTGATTGTTCGGTTAACACCGTGTCACCCTGATCGCCGTAATAGCCGATAGCGGAGCCGCTGATTAACAACTCGGGTTTAACGTTCATGCGGGCGATGCAGGTTATCAATTGTTCAGTCAGGCCGATACGGCTTTCCCGGATCAGCTGTTTACGGTCCTCGCTCCAGCGGGCATCAACAATTGGCTCACCGGCAAGATTGATGATGACCTGATAACTGTCTTCCGCTTTAAGTTGCGTGAGACTGCCCAGCGCGTTAACGCCCGAACCGCATATTTTGGCTACCTTATCCGGATTGCGGCTTAACACCGTAACCGCATGGCCTTGATCGATCAGGCTTTTAACCAAGGCACTGCCAATAAAACCGGTGCCGCCAGTAATAAGAATGTTCATAATCGTGTCCTCATAATCATTGATTGATTTGGAAAATTATTATCAATGCCAAATAGCATTAACGCGATTAAGGGGGGCTATTTCAACAGTTACTCGAATCGTTCATCTTGCGTTCGATTGCGCTGTTCTTCCCATTGGCGTTCTTGTTTTATTTCTTCTGCAAATACTTTTTCTTCATTATGCGCCCATTTTGAAATCGCTGGATTTTGGTGCGTTTTGAGTTGCAATATAAGAGCTAAACCTCTTTCCATAATGTCCGCTCGCGACCCGCTCCACGAACTAGGTCTAAATGTTCTATTGAATGCATTTAGCACAGCAATTACATCAGGCGCATTATTCATTATGATTAAAGATAGCGGTGTCCATTCAAGACAATTTTTGTGTTCATTGTGCTGATACGCAACCATAAAAGCCGCAACTTTTGGGTATCTAACCGAGGGGTTAACTTCGCACCAATCAAGGATAACTTCATCCTCTATATGGGATAGTAATTTGGGACTATCGTAGTTAGTAAATAAGCACTCTATTCGTGAAATAGAATATTCATTGTCGCCCAAAAAGTTGTCAAGGAATGCTTGAGGCTGCTGCTGCGCAAGATTTTCCAAAAGACGCGGAAAATCGGTAGGGTAAATTTTATATTCCAATAATGCCTTGGCGAGTTTTTTACAAATTACCGTGGCTGTAGTGATAGCTTTTTCGCCTACTAAACAACTCTCAACTAATTGCCCTAACTTGTAATCTATGAGTTCTGAACGATTGTTTTCACGATCGAAATTTATTTGAACAAGTAATTCCTGCCCCAACGAAGTGATAATAATGCTACAGGAGCGTTTTTCATTTTTGTTTCCATGCAACCGCATTTGCAGGATGTCGACAGCAATAGCTAAACCATCGGGCTTTGATGCAAGCATTCTAAGCAGATCACATAGGTTGTCATCGCTGATACTTGTATGTCTTTGACCCCAACCCAAGTAGCGGTACGTCCACACTGGAGCAAGGCCATTCTTAAGCGACTGCTTTAGTCTCTCTACACCCCGCTCATCAATTTCGACTGCCATTTGTAATTGTGGAAAACAAAACCCCAACATCTCATCCAATACCGCCTGATTGAGTATATGCTCTGCGATATCTGGATTATTTTGCGAAATCGCATTAAGAAAGCCAGAAAGAACAATATCTTTTCGTTGGCTCGCAGTTGCCATTGATAGCTGATTACGGAATTTATTCCACATTGCCAAAGGTTCGTTACAACCCTCTGCCAAACCTCTAGCAAAGATAAGCAATCCAGGCCCGCTCACATCAACGGTTACTAATTCAGGTAATAATGCATTAAATACGTTCTCGTTATTAGCCACTTCCCTGCCAATTTGCAGTAGTATTTCCTCGATTTGATCGTATTTTGTGTTGTATCCAGCGCTTTCATTTTCGTCAGTATCTACATCAATCAAATCGAATGAGTGATGAATGTCCGAAAATACGTAAGCTCGCGCTAACTCCGGTAAATTTACTGGTTTCAATAAGGCTTCCAGTTCCTGAAGGCGAAAAAGTAAATCAGGAGGCATTTGCTTAGCATCAAGATCGATAGTCTTTTTAACAGCCCTCCAGCCTTCATTCCAAGCTGTATTTTTAATGATTGAGTGGGCCATTGTTTCAAGTGCATCAAATGCCCCCGTTTTTGACCAAAGCCCCATAAATTTTTCTGCTAGCAGGATTTTTGCTTTAGTGGCAATACCCTGTTCTGAAACTGCCAGTGTTGTGGATAGATTTATAAACACGCCAAACCATTGTTGAACTTCTTCTGAGGTTTCTGGTGAGTAGCCATAGTTTCTGGAACGCGCCCCAAAATCAAAATTGTAATGATTGCTAAAATGCCATACTTCCAATGCACTACCGAGCAATAAGAGCCCCAGCTCTTGCTCCTGCTCAGATTCGGCATGGACTAATTGTTCAATAATGCCCAGTCGTTGCTGGGCTGAAGCGTGTGTTCCAGAAAGATATAAAAAAAATAGTGACTTTAAAAGATTACGTATGGAATTGTTATTTTCCGTTGGCTTTTCGGAAAGGGAAAAACGACAAAGAATAGTAGCGCAACGTTCAAACAATTCGGCTTCATAGGCTAAAGAACGCAACAAACGGGTAAAATCAACAAAATGCTGGTTGTCACGTGAAGCAAAGCGCTGTCCGTTCTCGCCATTTGCAGCACGTTCAATCGCTTCAAGTGTTGCTTTCGGTGCAACGGGGGCAATATTGTTTAATATGGCGATGCCAAGGTCATTAAGATTGCTAACATCCTTTAATATGCCTTGTGCCGACAACCAACGTTCTGCAATTTCGACGGCTTGTTCGCTCTTATGCAGGTAGCTTAGTCGCCTGGAAAACGATCTTAACAGGCGTTCTGAACCACCTTGTTCGAATGCGGCAAGAATGCGGTTAAGCGGAATGTTTTCGAGTGCTTTCTGAGCCAATCTATTCGACAAGGCATGAGGCAATACCGCTCGCCAAACATTTCTTTGCTGGATCAGATCACGCCGCTTTAACTCTGACACGTCACGGAATAATCTTTCGACTGTTGTGTCTGCTAATGAAGCCAGTAGCTTTAATTCTCCATCCAAGCCTTCTGCTGTTTGACAGTCGAACGAATAAACCAATGCACAAACCTCAGCCGAATTCAGTAAGGTATCGTTCGCGTCATTGCGCTGATGAAAAAGGCGTTTAAAGAGTTCTTCATCGTTTAAAGCCGCTAAGGTTTCGCCCTTAGCCACGGTATTCGCTAGTGCTATGGCAATTCGGGCATTACCACCGGAAAAATCGGCGATGGTATGGGCATCTATCTGGCTAATGTGCTTGAAGTGAATTTGAACTATCTTTTCAACCAGAGCTACCGAAGCTGGCTCCAGTCGAAATACGTCTGTTTCTTCAGGTTGATCTTCTCGAACATCATATTCAACTGTTATGAGACTGACTAAACTTCCTGATTTTGTACAAACAGCGGTTAAATTTTTATGTAATTCAGGAGGACAGTTATCAACGGCAAGTATTACTGGTTTTCCAAGCGCACATAATCGTTCAGCAAAAGCAACGGGGGCGGGATTAGGGCTATCGCCCATATCGGTATAACAAACTTGTGAGCTAGGCAGCGGATCAACACCAATGCGTGGGTCAAATAACGCCTGCAACAATCTGGTCTTTCCTGTACCGGAAAGACCAGCCAGCCGAATCGATGAAGCAGGATGTGATAGAACGCTACGAAGCGCATTAATGCCGTCAACAGCGCTCATTCCCTCCAAGCTTTTGTTGACGCCGTTGTAGAGTCGAACATCATCATCCAATAGATATTCTTCATTTGATTCTGCCTTGGGATTTGCCCAATTGCCGAACGGTCGCCAACCTTGAATAGACCGCCCTATCTTGTTTTTAACCCAAAATACAAGTGATGGGTGACAGCGTACCCAGGTAGCAACGCGGCTACGATCGTAAAAATCAAGTTTAAGATTGGACTTATTAGGAATGTCAGCCAATGCCTCTGACATTGCTTTTTTACGAGCTTGAAGTGGTTTGTCCGATGTCCAACCCTCACTACTGACGATAATGTAAGCTCCATTTACATCAGCCAATTCGCGTATGACGGGTCTTAGAACATTCTTTGGAGACATTTCCTTGAGAATTTCGGCACGTGGCATATCAGTCTTTTTTACCTGAAAACCAATAAACGATCTGGGCACAAATCCGTCAGGATCAACATGCCCGCAAAGTTCAACACGAACGTCAATTCCACCATCTGCTGCCTTTTGATCACCGCCCCAAGTAATCCCTGCTTTACCAGAAAAATCAGCCTCACAAAGTAAACCCACCAACGAGCGTAAATCTTCCTCGCTGAGATTACTGATGTCTTCACCTGTTATTTCAAGCATATTGATCTCGTAGAAACTCTTTAATTAAATGCAAAGACAGCGGTATTTTTAGTATAGGCTGCGCCGTCAGCGTAGCCTTGTAGATTGGACAACGGAAAACGGTCGCCCATCTACATTCTGATTCTAAGCATTTTATCATCGTCTCGCTCCCAATAGGTTATGTATCAAGCCACAGTCAGCCGGTAATAGAGTTCGGCATTCTCGGTTAATTTAGCAACTACTTTTGCATCGAGATGGCCGGCTGCAACGCGCTCCTGTAAATTGTTGAGAATATATTCAAGACTCATGGTATGGCGATATGGCCTTTCTTGCGCTAAGGCCTGGAAAATATCGGCAACAGCAATGATGCGGCATTCCAGATCCAGTTCTTTTTTGCCGTTTTTGAAAGGATAACCATCGCCGTTCAGGGTCTCATGGTGGAATCCGGCCCATACCGGAATCTTTGAGTCTTCAAACACGCGCTGCAGGATGCGGAAGGTGTCGTAGCTGTGGCGGTGCATGGTGGCGCGTTCGTCCGGTGTGAGGCCGCCCGGCTTGTCGATGATGTCTTCCGATACCCGCAGTTTGCCGATGTCGTGTAACAATCCGGCGATTTCAACCTGCTCCAGTTCGTAGCCTTGAATGCCGAAGTCCATCGCCAATTGCCGGGCGATTTGTGCCACCCGGTGCGAGTGCTCATCGGTGTACGGAGATTTGGCGTCCACTACGCGCGAAAACAGCCGCGCCAGCTCTTTGAGTGCGGGAATATCGAGCAGGGTCGTTGGAATAAGGCTGCCGATGCGGCGTAAATCTTCATCCAGGTATTCGGGTTCCATTGCCAGCCAAAAAGCCTCGACATCGGCTATTTCGGCAAAGGCGTCCACCAGTTCCGGGGCAAACAATACGCCGGACAGCGTTTTTATTTGCGCGATAATCGCCGGATACTCGGTCAGTATCTGGCCGCTGTTCAGGAAAGGCGCTTGCAGCATATCGATGCGATCCGCCAGATACAGCAGATTGGCACGCAGGCGCAGGTGATGATCGACTGGGATCTCTAGCAGTTTTTCCCAGCGGGTGTGATGGTAGCGAATCTCCGTGGACAAATGTGCCAACGGCTTGCAGGTCGACAAATAAGCGGCGCCACGGATGCAATGATCCTCGGCGCCGTCCCATTCCAGCATTTCTGTGAGTTTATGGTGTTCATGAATTCTGGAAACCCCGCAATCATGCAACATGCCGGCGTAAAGGATGGACAGGCACTCAAGCTCCGGCCAGTTCAGGTGCTGGGCAATAGACCTGGCGATGATCGCCACCCGCTTGCCGTGCCTGACTTCGTCAACCCCCACCAAATCCAGCGCGCAAGTTAATGCGGTAATGGCGTTATGTAGATCAACGTGTTGTAGTTTCATGGCGTATAGGGCTCCACTGGGTGACGAATCGGTTCGATGGAAACGTCCTTGGATTTTGACAGGCAAACCGCCGATTGTCTTTAAAAACTTATGGAGTAGAGTATAGGCTTGGCTGTTTGCACTCATTCAATCCGCAGATTGGGTATCAGCGCAAAAGAACACGACTTAACGTCTCTTCGGTTGACTGGCAGAATCCTGCTCGTTAAAGTGAGTCGACTGATGTAAATCACTGTTAAAGGATCAGGCATGAAAACTATATTTATACTGATTGTTACCTTGTTGACAAGCTGCACCGGCATTCCCGAAGGGATTACGGCGGTTGACGGTTTTGAAATTAACCGTTATCTGGGCACCTGGTACGAAATAGCCCGGCTCGATCATCGGTTTGAAAGGGGGTTGGATAATATTTCGGCGACCTATACCTTGCGGGATGATGGAGGCGTCGATGTGCTTAACAAGGGCCGGGATATAAATGCTGGCGAATGGCAGGAGGCACAAGGCAAGGCCTATTTTGTCGGGCAGCCGGACAAAGGCAGGCTGAAGGTGTCTTTTTTCGGGCCGGTTTATGGCGGTTACAATATCATTGAGCTGGATAAAAATGACTATGCTTATTCGATGGTGACCGGGCCGGATCGGTCCTATTTCTGGATATTATCCCGCACCAAACAACTGCCTGAGGCGACTTTGCGGAGATTGATTGATCGCGCCAAGGCGTTGGGTTTTGCTACCGATAAGCTTATTTTTGTTACACATGATTAGTTCTTATCGAGGGCTTTTTTGACCAAACAGCATTTATTGCAAAGGGCAAGTCGCATCGTCAGCACTGTTTTTCTGTTTACGCTTGCTGGTTGTACCAGCTCAACATTGTCAGCCAGTCTGTAAAATGGGTGAGGGCGCATATCGCCGAATATGGCGGAGACCCCGGGAAGATTTTTTTGATGGGTCATTCGGCTGGCGCTTATTTGGCCGCAATGCTGACATTTAATAAAGACTATTTGCCGCCGGAAACTTACCAAAGCATCAAAGGCTTTATCGGTTTGGCCGGGCTCTACGATTTTTTACCGTTTACCGACACCTATCAAAAAGAGGTTTTTGGCCCGGAGGAAAACTATCCTGCCTCACAGCCGGTCAATTTTGTACGGGGTACAGAACCGCCCCTGCTGTTACTTTACGGCGATACTGATGTGACGGTAAAGCCGGTGAATATTGAAAGCTTAAGCCGTAGAGTCAGGCAGGCCGGCGGCTGTGTGGAAACGCATGTGTATGTGGATCTGGATCTGGATCATGTCGAGCTGTTAGGCGCGCTTTCGTTACCATTACAAAACCGTGAACCGGTGTTGGCTGATATTATTCATTTTCTGGATTATTATTCGTCGCATGATCGGCAGGGCTTTGGCTCCTCGGCAAATGCTCCTGAGTCTATGCAGTCCTGCAGGCGGATTGATGTCTCATAAGTATATTCAATCAATAAAAATGGAAGTAGATTAATTAATGAACCACGAAGAATATGATTTTTTTTCCTTGGTTTTTCTTCGTGGTTTTATGCCTTAAGTTAATGTGTATCTGGAGTCTAAATTCGATGAGTGAACAGTCACAAAAATAATGTCCAGTCCGATACAGCCTTATTTTTTAAGCTATAATTTTACGACCTCAAACCATAATGAACTTATGTGTTACAAAACCTTTGCCGAAAATCCGGCTTTATCTGAGTAACGTGTTTGTATGAATATACCGGCAACTCCTCGCAAACGAGCCAGTGTCAAATTTGAGCCTACCCCAAAACCCAAGACTCGCAAGGCGCAAAAAACATCAAAAAAAGCGCTACCAAAACTGCCGGTTGGTAGTTTCAGACGCCGGTTGCTGTTGATTAGTCTTGAGGTGCTTGGCCTGGTGATTACCGCGGTTTCTGTAATCATGGTTCTGTTGGGCTATTCGGCTAACTGGTTTTCAGGAACCAGTTTCTTTGCCAGTTTGTTGCCTTTTGCCGTCGGTGTGTTGGGCTTAATTGTGGCTGCTGCGCTGTTGCTGATAGGCTGGTGGAAACTTCGTAAATGGTTGCATGGCAGTTCATCTCTATGGGCGCCACTGGTGTCTATCGGCTTCGCTCTGGTTATCGGCTGGTTTGTCATGCAAAATCACTTCACTCAGGCGTTCGGCCACTTCCGTACACTGGTCGGTGGCAAGCAAGAGGCCAGCCGGGTTACGTTGGCTCATCAGGTCTACGCCGCTTACCGCCGGTATGATTCGGCACAATTACAACGGCTGGTTAACCGTGCGCAGGCATATAATTCAGACATTACAGAAGCGGCTAAGGAATTCGATATCGATCCTAATCTTCTGCAAGGTGTCGCCGCGACAGAATCGTCATTTATGCCTCGTGATAGCCGGGACGGCGGGCGCGGTTTGTTTCAAATTACCCTGGCACCAAAAGCTGTAATGGAGCAGGTTGGCAAGCACCTGTCGGTGAGCAAGCCTTCACCGCTCAACCCGCGACACAATGCTTTTATCGCCGCTGC
>JBAZTN010000053.1:0-15997 GCA_041661895.1 Methylobacter sp.
AAGCTGTCTGCACAGATTGCACTGGTGCTAATGATGGCAAAAAGCAGTGCCATCTGGAAGATGTGATTGTTACCTGTAAACGAATCAAACCCGGTTCAGTAGGCATGTTACCCGGAAAAGGTTGATTGGGATGTGAACTGCAAGAGATATGACTATGTCTCTTGCTAATTTTGGTAGCTGTGGATAAATTATTTTTAGTTTATCCTCCTCTTTAGCCGATACGTGGAATATCAGTTTCGGCTATTTTTTTATTTGTTACAGGACGCTTTGTTTTGCATTTAGTAAGGTAGCGTTGGATACATATTGTGTTGAATTGCGCGTTAAAATGAGCTACACATTATTTAAAAATTGAATTAATGAAAGCTGAAATGTGTTCGATTTCTTCAATGCAAAGGCTATGTTCCATCAGATAATCATGCCATTCAATGTTGTATTCCATGGATTTCAGTGTATCAAACGCTGCTTTACCGGACTCAATCGCTACGACGGGATCTATTATGCCGTGAGCCATAAATATGAGTGTGGCATTGTTGGTGGCTGAACCTTCGGTTTTTAATTGATCGATTGTCGGTAAATAAGATGATAACGCAATAATTCCGGCTAGTTTATGCGGATATCTTAGTCCTGTATGAAGCGCAATCACGCCTCCTTGAGAAAATCCGGCGAGTAAAATATTTTTTGATGAAACACCCTTGTCAATTTCTTGTTGGATAATTTGGTCAAGCAGGCCTGCTGATTGATAAATGCCATTAATATCAACTTTGTGCTTCAGTGACATTTCCAGAATATCGTACCAGGCGCGCATGGTCATTCCGCCATTGATGGTTACGGGCTGAATAGGTGCGTTGGGAAAAATAAAGTGTATATTAGATTCTGCGATTAGATGCAGTTCAGGAACAATTCCTTCAAAATCATGACCATCCGCGCCTAATCCATGCAGCCATATAATAGAATATTTATGAACTGATTTAGGCGGTATTTCGATGGTGCTAAGGTATTCAGAATTCATAAGTTTTCCAGAAGACAAATGAGGCCAGCAATAAAGTAGCACACGCTTACCTCAATCCCAAGGGTTGCCGTCAAATTTTGGTAGATTAGGGTGCATAATGTCCCACGGCTGGGCGTTAGCTACCCATATGTCTTTTTGCGGCTTAAAAATGCTCGGATCATCAAGTGTTGCAGCTGCGACAGGCCTTATTTTGACGAAGGCACTATTTCTTCCAAACAGTGCGGTTCCACAGTCGGGGCAGAAAGCGCGGTAAACGGTATTGCCACTTGCTGCAATGGTTGCGTATTCTTTATAGTTACCAGTTATGGTAAGAGCCGCGGCAAGAACAAACATGCCTGCAAAATAAGGTGCTCCAACAGCTTTTTGACAGGTTCGGCAGTGGCAGTTAAAGCCGCCGACAGGTTTGGCTGAAATTTCGTATCTAACGGCGCCGCAAAGACAGCCGCCGGTAATGGGAAGTTTCATGTTTTTTTACCTTGAATGTTTGATGGTGAATCTTAGTACAATAAGCCAAACGCACCTAAACTTTAGTTGGCAATACCAAATCTTAGATAATGTTGGATGATATTTTTTTAATAGCTTTATTGCTGGTTGCATATCTGTACTGGTCAAATGCACAGCAGGTAAAAGAGTTTGCCCTTAAAGCAACTCGAGCGCATTGCTTGAGCATGGAAGTTCAAATGCTGGATGAGTATGTTGCATTAAGTGGCATCTGGTTAAAAAGAGATGCAGCTGGGAAAGTTCATGTACGGCGGTCATTCTTATTTGAATTTTCTTCAACAGGAAATGAGCGGTATAACGGGCAAATCGTTATGCTTGGTCGCCAGGTTGAGTCAATTCATATGGAGCCGTATCGATTTGAATAATTCTAAACGGAGTGTTAAATGAACAAGTGCCCGTCATGTGGTCATGAGAGAAATGATCGTGATATGAAATGTCCGCAATGTGGCAGTTTTTACTCAAAAATTGATGAGTTTCTTGCCGAACAGGAAGCGCATGAAGAAATGCATTCGTTTCGCGGGCGTTGTAAAAGAATCATTAACGCGGATGATGTTAAACACGAACTGGTGGCTGAACTGAAACTGATAAAAGCGGGGCTTTCCAAAAAAAGCCTGTTTACAATTTATGTGATTATTGCGTTTGTGTTTGCTTTGGTGATTTCTGTTTTGTAGAAAGAGCCAGAATAATTGAAGTCCTCAAGGATCAATAAAATTTTACCTTGAGGGCTTCAGGATGGCTTAGTCGACAATCTGTAGCCATTGTCAGCGCCAAAAATAGCTGTACTTAACGAGTGTTTACCGCTAGTACATTATTTTTCTAGGAATTCGAGTTTACCTTCTTTACCGTTCCATTCGTCAGCATCAGGTAAAGGCGATTTCACTTCAGTAATAGATGGCCATTGTTTGGCCAGTTCTGCATTTAGCTTGATGAAGGCTTCTTGTCCTTCTGGTAATTCATCTTCGGCAAAAATTGCATTGGCGGGGCATTCAGGCTCGCATAAGGTGCAATCAATACATTCTTCCGGATCGATAACTAGAAAGTTAGGGCCTTCATGAAAGCAATCTACAGGGCAGACATCTACGCAATCAGTAAATTTACATTTAATACAATTTTCGGTGACTACAAAAGTCATAATTATTACCAGGAAGTTGCGGGAAAAATTAATTTTTAATTCAAGGATTTATTTTAACAGAAAGCGTTGGCTGATTGAACGCCAAGTTTGTTGTGAATGTTGATTTTACCAAGTGAATCACAGGGCTGTAAAACTTACTTTGTACTTGCTGAGTTAAATAAAGACAGGAATATGCCTTTTTCGCCACTGATTTTTCGTTCTGTTGTGTTTTTTAGAGCGAGTCTTGCCTCTGCTTTAAGTTGATTGTCAGCAAAAAGTTGTTCAGTGCGAGCTGGCGCAGTTGTTGCTCTTTTGAAAGATATGGCTGCGTCTTTGGGTTTGTTATGCAGCAAAAGAAATTCGCCGTAGAAATAGTTGGTATCAATGCCCTCAGGATTGATTTTAAGTGCAGTTTCCAGCATTTTTTTAGCTTCTTGGTCATCGCCAAATGCGACGGGCCATTTAGGCGCCATATAATAGAGTGTACCTAAAGTCACATAGGCTGAGCCGCTCATGGTTTCCGGGTTGATTTCAATGGCCTTGACTAGCAAGTCACGAGCTTCATGAATGGCATTGAGGGCAGAAAATGGATCTTGATGATCGGCATAGCTGGCCTTTACAACAGCCTGCCAAAAAATAGGTTCGGCATTGTTCGGGTATTGCTGGACTAAGTTTGTTGTCTTGTCTAGCAGTCGAACATAAGCGGGGCCCTGTTTGTTTTTAAATGTACTGTAGTAAATGGATGCCCACTCGGACTCTATGTTTTTTAGAGAGTCTTGTAGGTTCTCCGCAAAACATTGAGTCGATAGTAGCAATAAAACAACAAAAAATACTTTTCTCATGCGGAGAATATAGAATAAAACCCATGTCATTTCAATAGGTGTATGAAATAATTAGCTTTCACGCCACTCTGAATAGGGATGTATGGCGAGATTGTTGTTGTAATAACGCAAATCATCAGTAACTTCCCGTCCCAGCCAGTGCGGTTTTGAAAAGGATTGCCCTGTCTCTGAAAGTTCAATTTCAGCGACAATCAAACCGTGATTATCGCCGTCAAACTCATCTATTTCCCAGACATGAGCATTATCTGTGACGAAATGGCGGGTTTTTTCTATGATTGGTTTTCTGCAAAGGTTATTTATGATCTCGTTTGCATCGGACATCGGGATCTCGTATTCGTATTCATGCCGATGAGTTCCGATAGTTGCACTTTTTATATTTAACCACGCATGGTCATCGCTTATTCTGATTCTGATTGAGCTTGTTGCTTGGGAGCTTAAATAGCCTTGTCGGTATCTTACCGACCGGGTAATGTGCTTGCGCCAGTCGTCGTTCGCAAGTAGGAATTTATGTTCTATTTCTATAGCCATGATGAAGCCGTTGATTAAATTGGGTTGCAGTGACTGCCGTCACAGTAAGGAGGGGTCTGCGTCTTTGTGCAGGCGCATAAAAGAAGTGTTTTATTTTCTTCTGCCACAAATTTAAGCGATTTTTTGTCGGAAGCTGATTTATGTGTTCCATCACATAATGGCATGGTTTGGCTTAAGCCGCAGCGGCACCAGGCATAGGTTTCTCCTGCGATAACGTCAACTGGAAGTGGTGAGTTGATTTTTGTTGTCATGGTGCGTGACATATAAATTTAAAGGAAAGATGATTATAAGATAACTTTGTGGTGCAATGACAACTCAAGGGATGGAGTGACTGTGATAAGACGTCCTGCTTTATTTAATTGGCAAGCAATGCTAAAGTAATTGTTTATTAAAACACTTGGTATTTGTTTTTGTTGCCAGCTGTTTGCACTCAACACCTTACGACAACTTTGATTTAGGAGAATCTCATGGCTTTCGAACTTCCCGCCCTACCTTATGCTAAAGATGCATTAGCGCCCCATATCTCTGAAGAAACCTTGGAGTTTCATTATGGCAAGCATCATCAAACTTATGTAACAAACCTGAATAACCTGGTTCCAGGAACTGAATTTGAAAGTTTGTCGCTGGAAGAAATTATCAAAAAATCTTCAGGTGGCATTTTCAATAATGCGGCGCAAGTCTGGAATCATACATTCTACTGGAACAGTATGGCCCCAAATGCGGGTGGTGAGCCAACTGGCGCTTTAGCCGATGCTATCAACGCTACCTTTGGTTCATTTGCAAAGTTTAAAGAAGAATTTACCAAATGCGCGGTCACTACGTTTGGTTCAGGTTGGGCCTGGCTGGTAAAAAATGCCGATGGCAGTTTGGCGCTGGTTAGCACAAGCAATGCTGGCTGCCCGTTAACGACCGGTCAAACACCATTGTTGACTTGTGATGTGTGGGAACACGCTTATTACATTGATTACCGCAATGCACGTCCTGCCTATCTGGAAGCATTCTGGGCATTGGTTAACTGGGATTTTGCTGCGAAAAACTTTTCAGCTTAATTTTTAAGTAGTATAAGAAACCTTCTGCGTCTGCCGATGCAGAAGGTTTTTTTATGGGAGCAATAAAATGGCTACAGTTTTAATTACCGGCGCTAATCGCGGCTTGGGTCTGGAGTTTTGCCGCCAGTATGCGGTTGACGGCTGGAATGTCATCGCCTGTTGTCGTAACCCGGATGATGCGTTTGATTTAAATAATCTCGCCAGTCGTTACCCTGATATTCAGCTGGAAACGCTGGATGTTTCAGAACTTGAACAGATTGATGCGCTGTCGCGAAAATTATCAGATTGTTGTATCGATGTTTTGATCAATAATGCGGGAGTTTACGGGGATTTGCAGGGCGGCGGGTTTGGCCAGCTTGATTATCAGGAATGGACCAAGTCGCTGGTGGTTAATACCCAGGCACCAGTGAAAATGGCCGAAGCGTTTTTACCACAAATCAAGTGCAGCGATAAAAAACTGATTGTTAATATCAGCAGTCTGATGGGCAGTATTGCCGATAATGACAGTGGCGGCAGTATTTTTTACCGGTCCAGCAAGGCGGCGCTGAATGCTGCAATGAAGAGCTTGGCGATAGAACTTAAAGATCAGTCTGTCGGGGTGCTTATTTTTCATCCGGGTTGGGTAAAAACAGATATGGGCGGACCTAATGCGCTAATTAATGCCGAGCAAAGCGTTGCCGGAATGCGCGCTTTGATAGAGAGCTTTTCATTGGATCAATCAGGTAGTTTCGTCAAATATGACGGAACGACTATGCCGTGGTGAATGTTATGATTAAAAAAATATTGATTTTATGGGTCATGTTACAAGGCGTTGCTATTGCCGAGGTTTCGATACCCGAGCAGATTAAAGTGCCGGAAGGCTATAGTCCTGTTTTGACTGCGCATGCCAAGGGTGATCAGATTTACCAATGCTCACTCAAGGAAGGCAAATATTCATGGGAAACACAAGCACCCGATGCCAAGCTGTTCGATGCGGAGGGCAAGATAGTCGGAAATCATACCGCCGGCCCTCTCTGGGAATATAAAGAGGGCAGTCGCGTGGTCGGACGGGTCCTTAAAAGAATCGATATGGAGCCGGGCTCATCTATTGCCTGGTTGCTGGTCGAGGTGGTCTCCCATCAGGGCGACGGCTTGTTTTCGAACGTCAGCTTTATTAACCGGGTTAATACGAACGGCGGCTTGCCGCCTTCGTCGGGATGCGATGCTAATCATTTAGGCGGTGAAAAGCGGGTTGCCTATACGGCGGATTATATTTTTTACGGCAAATAACCCAGCTTCAATTCCCTGAGCTTCATCAAGGCATAGACCGATTCCAGATGAGGAGCGGCTATGCCTAGCCGCTGAGAGGCGCGCACTGTATTGCCCAGAATGGCTTCGGTCTCCATGGGCTGGCCGTTTTCATAATCCAGCAACATACTGGTTTTATAAGGCGGCATGGCGTAGGTGCTTTCGATATTAATAGTAACAATATCATCGGGCAAGGGATGACCGGTGGCTGCTGCAATGCTGCAAACTTCCTGCATGATGCTGCGCACGAAAGACTCCTGGTTTTGCAGGATGTCGAGTGTCAGCAAGCCTTCTGATAAGACCGATAACGGGTTAAACGGCGCGTTCCATACGCACTTTTGCCAGCGCCCGGTAATAATGTCTTCGTTGGCCTTGCAGTCAATGCCGGATTGATTGAAAAGTTCACAAAGCTGTATGGTTTTGCTGCTGACACCGTTCGGCAGATTGCCTAAAGCCAGACGGCCATAAGCCAGGTGCAATATCTCGCCGGGATCTACACGGTTGCAGCAAATAAACGCCAGCCCGCTGATGATTTCGTTGCCGGGGAAAGCATCCAGCATTTCCTGTTCGATTTCCACACCATTCTGGATAAAGACTATCGCGGTATTTTCAGCAACAGCCGGACGTATCAGGGCGACCCGGTCCAGCGTTGGAATGACCTTGGTGCAGAGTAAAATATAGTCTGCCGCGTCTTCAAAATCCGCAACTTTTTTTAAAACTTGTGCCGGGCTAAAATTCCAGCGGCCGAGAGGCGGGCTGTCGATAATAAAACCGTGTTGCTTTACCTGGTCATAATCGGAGCGGCAAACTACCGACACTTCAGCTCCGGCCTTTGCCAGTAGCGAGCCGTAAAAAGCGCCGATGGCTCCTGCTCCAATAACCAGCACTTTAATCATGGCTTTCTTCGTCCAAAATCTGCTTTAAAAAGGGGATGGTTAATTTACGTTTGGCGGCCAAAGATGCCTTATCCAGTTTTTCCAGCAAAGCCCATAAAGAGGTCAGGTCCCTGTCGTAATGCGTCAGCAGAAAACGTCCGGCTTGCGGGGCGATTTCAAAGCCCATTTGATTGGCTTTAAAGATTAATGCTGCAATGAGGTCGCTATCGGTTAAGGGCTGGATTTTTAAGGGCAGTCCCCAATTAAGACGGGTTTTTAGGTCGGGCAATTGAATGGCAATATCATTGGGCGCAGAAGATGCCGAAACGATCAGTTTGTGGCCTCGATCACGATGCTGATTAAAAAAATTAAAAAAAGCCAGCTCCCAGGCCGCATTACCGGCCATGCACTCGATGTTGTCAAAACAAACGACATCATACTCATCAAGCCCGCATAGTATCGAAGGATCAGGCAGTTCTGCATTCGATAAATCAAAATAGAATGAACTGAGATTTTGATTTTGCGCTTGGTGACAGCAGGCTTGCAGCAGATGACTTTTGCCTTGACCTGATTTACCCCAGAGAAAAACTTGCTGTTCGCCCAGGCCCGCGATACAGCGTTGCAGGTGAGTGACGATTTCCTGATTAGTGCCGGGGAAAAAATCATTAAAGGTTTGATTTGCCCTGAATTCAAAATCTAACGGGAGCTGCTGTGCCATTGTCAGTTCTGTTTTCCCGCAAAGCGTACATAAAATGCCGCGCCGAAAAAAAGCATCAGGCTCAGTATGATTTCAAGTGATGCGTACAGTCGTTCACTCGCGTTGACGTAAGCTTCGGCAGAGCCATGGATAAAATAAATGAGACTGATATAAGCCGCCCATGCGCAACTTTTAGGTTTGCGATCCAGTAACCCCCGCATCGGCAGCAATAATGGCGTAACGGTGACCAATAAAACCAGTGCCACCGGAAAACGGGTGGAGGGCGCGAGGATGGTATTCCAAAGCATCAGCAGGGCAAACAGCCCGAAAAAACCTGCGAGGGCGATAATGTAGTAATAAATCGGTTTTATGTTCATGCTGGTTGTTTCAGATGAAGCGCGGTTTTGGCCAGGCGCGCACCGAGAGCACGGCACAAGGTTTTTTCGTGATCGCTCAATCCGGCGTGATCTGTCGATACGTGACTGGGGCCGTAGGGGGAGCCGCCTGACGTGGTTTCACGCAAGGCATGTTCGGTGTAAGGCAGGCCTAATAGCAGCATGCCGTGATGCAGCAGCGGCAACATCATCGATAACAAGGTGCTTTCCTGTCCGCCGTGCATGCTGCCGGTTGAGGTGAATACTCCGGCGGGTTTGCCGGACAATGCGCCTGAAAACCAGATTTCGGTGGTGCTGTCGATAAAGTATTTTAGTGGAGCGGCCATATTGCCGAAATGGGTTGGGCTGCCCAACGCCAGGCCGTCGCAGGATTTCAAATCGTCAAGCGTAGCGTAAGGTGCGCCGTGGGCGGGGATGCTCTCGGCCGTTTTTTCGCAGACAGTTGAAACATCGGGAACGGTTCTGAGCACCGCTTCAGCGCCGTCAACCGATGCCACGCCGCGAGCGATATGATTAGCCATTTCTGCGGTTGCGCCATTGCGGGAAAAAAACAGAACCAGAATTTTTATCATAAGATTAATAATTATAGGATGGCCAGTACAGCTTCCGGTGGACGGCCGATGGCGGCCTTGCCGTTGGTGATAACAATAGGCCGCTCAATTAAAATGGGATTGTTCACCATGCCTTTTATCAGCGCCTGCCGATCCAGTGAGGTGTCATCCAGACCGTTTGCCTTATATTCGGCTTCTTGTCTGCGCATTAACTCGCGCGGCTCCATGTCCAGTTTTTTAAGAATATCATCCAGTTCCTGGGTGCTGGGAGGCGTTTTAAGATATTCAATAATTTCCGGTTCAATGCCTTGTTCCTGAATCAATTGCAAGGTTTGACGTGATTTGCTGCAACGGGGATTGTGATAGATTTTTACGCTCATGGTTCCACGCTCATTAAAGTAAAAAAGCTATAATAACATTTTTAACAAAACTCACGCTTTGGAAAAGGCAATAACAATGATGATGGACAGAGCAATGGATCGAGTATTGGATCGAATTAAGCAGTACTGGTTATTGGCGCGATTTGACAAGCCTATTGGCATCCTGATTTTATTGTGGCCGGCATTGTGGGCGTTGTGGGTAGCCAGTGACGGTAAACCCGACTTGCTGGTGTTGACCGTTATTTGTCTGGGCGTTGTGTTGATGAGGGCTGCCGGTTGCGTGATTAATGATTATGCCGATCGAGACTTTGACCCGCATGTGGAGCGCACCAAGCAGCGGCCTATCGCTGCAGGCAAGGTTAAGCCCAAGGAAGCGCTGGTGGTTTTTGTCGTGCTGTGTTTGTGTTCTTTTGGCCTGGTGTTATTGCTGAATATCTACACCATCATGCTGTCATTCATCGCTGCATTTCTCGCCGCCAGCTATCCGTTTATGAAGCGCTACACCCAGCTGCCCCAGGCCTATTTGGGTATAGCCTTCGGCTGGGCGGTGCCGATGGCCTTTTCTGCGCAGACAAACAGCATTCCGCCCGTAGCGTGGGTGATGTATTTGGCCGTCGTATTATGGGCACTGGTTTATGACACCATGTATGCCATGGTCGATAAGGATGATGATTTGAAAATAGGTGTCAAATCGACAGCCATACTTTTCGGTGATTTCGACCGTCAAATAATGGCGATTTTGCAGATCATCATTATTGGTCTGCTGATTGCAGTGGGGCAGATGGCGCACACCGGTTGGCCTTATTATCTCGGTGTTCTGGTCGCGGCAAGCCTGTCGGTTTACCAGCAGAAATTGATTTTTCACCGGGAAAAAACGCTTTGTTTCAAAGCGTTTTTAAACAACAACTGGTTCGGCCTGGCGGTATTTGCGGGGTTGCTGGTCGATTACTGGATCCGCTGACAGTTACACGGCTAAAGGTTAGCCTGTCGTAACCGGCCTGTTTTTATTCCTGATCCACTCGCTCCAGGATCCTGCATACAGTTTAGAGCCCGATAATCCGGCGTGCTCCATCGCCAGCAAGTTATGGCAGGCGGTGACGCCGGAGCCGCACATATGGACTACCTGTTGCGGTGATGTATCGCCTATCAATCGTTTAAATTGCTCGCGTAATTTATCGGCGGATAAAAACAAGCCCTTGCTATCCAGATTTAACTGAAAGTCCCTGTTTAATGCGCCGGAAACATGGCCTGCAACCGGGTCGATGGGTTCTTGTTCGCCGCGATAGCGTTCAGGCGTTCTGGCGTCGATCAGGCAAATGGATTTTCGGGCCAGACTGTTTTGCACCTGTAAGGCATTAAGCCATGCCGAATCGTTCAGATAGGGCCTGAACGTGGCGGACTTCACAGTGGGCAAGGCTGTGGTGATGGGAAGTCCGAGTTTTTGCCATTGCTTGATGCCGCCATCCAATACGGCAACCTTATCATGCCCCATGCAACGCAGTAACCACCAAAGGCGGCCTGCAAAAGCGCCTCCTGCATCGTCATAAGCAACAACCTGGCTGGTGTTGGTTATGCCCCATTGCCCCAGTTTTTTTGCCAATAAAGCAAAATCGGGCAAAGGATGGCGGCCTGTAAAATCGGTGATCGCTGAAGACAGGTCTTTGTCCAGGTGGGCGTAGCGGGAGTTGGGGATGTGCCCATGTCGGTAGGCTTTGGCACTGGCTTCGGTATCCGCTAATGAAAACCGGCAGTCAACGATGATCCAGTTGGGATTGTTAAGCTGCTGGTTGAGCGTTTCTGTGGAAATGAGCGTGGTGTAGGTCATAGTTTTATACCGTTAAGATGATTTTGCCGATGTGTTGGCTGCTTTCCATGAGTTGATGGGCTTTTGCGGCGTCGGTGAGCGCAAAAGTTGAATGTATAACCGGTTTGATTTTGCCGGATTCTAGTAAAGGCCAGACCTTTTCAAGCAGTTTGCCTGCGATTGCGGCTTTAAAGACATCGTTCCTGGCCCTTAAGGTAGAGCCAGTAATGGTGAGCCGTTTAAGCATGACGGGCAGCAGGTTTATCTCGACTTTCGGGCCCATTTGAACGGCGATTTGCACCAGGCGGGCATCATCAGCCATGCATTTTAGATTGCGGGGGAAATAGTCGCCACCGATCATGTCCAGAATAACATCGACGCCTTTGTTGACGGTAAACTGCTTGATCTCGTCAACAAAATCCTGTTCCTTATAGTTGATCGAGGCATCGGCGCCCAGATCAACACAGAAATTACATTTAGCTTCTGTGCCGGCGGTGACTATGACCGTGGCGTTAAAGGCCTTGGCCAGTTGTATGGCAGTCGTGCCTATGCCGCTGGCGCCGCCATGAACAAGCAGCGTTTCGCCGGACTGCAACTGGGCGCGGTCAAAGACATTGCTCCAGACAGTGAAAAAAGTTTCCGGTAATGCAGCTGCCTGAGTGAAAGAAAGGCCCGCCGGTACAGGCAGGCATAACGCCGCCGAGGCGAGGCAATATTCGGCATAGCCGCCGCCAGTCACCAGTGCGCAGACTCTGGCACCTTCATTTAAATGATCAACGTTGTCGCCCAATGCAAAGATGGTTCCTGCGACTTCAAGCCCAGGAATGTCGGATGCGCCTGGCGGGGGCGGATACAGTCCTTTGCGCTGAAACACATCGGGGCGATTGACACCGGCGGCAGCGACTTTAACCAGCACCTGGTTGGCTGACGGCGTCGGTATGGCGCGCTTAACTGGTTTTAATACACCGTTTTCAATTTCAATGGCAATCATCTGTTCAGGAAGCGGCATAGTTACAACATCGTCAATAAGCAGAGTTGCGGTTATTATATACTGTGATTATTTTTATGAAACGTGTGACAGGATAAAGCAGATGATTCGTGCAGGTATTGTGGGCGGAACCGGATATACCGGTGTTGAGCTATTGCGGATTCTAGCCTTGCATCCGGAAGTTGAAGTATCGGTTATCACTTCACGCGCCGATGCGGGGCTTAGAGTGGATGCGCTTTATCCCAGCTTGCGGGGAGCTGTCGATGCTGTATTTAGCTTGCCCGAAGTCGAAAGTCTAGCCGAGTGTGATGTGGTGTTTTTTGCAACGCCGAATGGCGCAGCGATGTTGATGGCGGAACAGTTGTTGGCGCGAGGCGTAAAAGTGATAGACCTGTCTGCTGATTTCAGGTTGAAAGACGCAAAGGAGTGGAGCGAGTGGTACGGGATGGAGCACGCGTGCCCTGATTTAATCGCCGAGGCGGTTTACGGTTTGCCGGAAGTGAATCGTGAGGCGATTAAACAGAGCAGCTTGATCGCCTGCCCTGGTTGCTATCCTACTGCTGTACAGCTGGGTTTTTTACCGTTGATTGAAAACGATCTGGTCGATGTAAAGCATTTAATCGCCGATGTTAAATCAGGTGTCAGCGGGGCAGGACGTAAAGCGGAGCTGGCGACGTTAATGAGTGAAACAGGCGAGAGCTTTAAAGCTTATGCGGTTGGGGGTCATCGGCATTTGCCGGAAATTACCCAAGGGCTTGAGTTGATGGCTGGAAAATCAGTCGGTCTGACCTTTGTGCCGCATTTAACACCGATGATTCGGGGGATACATGCTACTTTATATGGTCAGGCGCATGGAAATCTGGTCGATGTGCAGGACTTGTTTGAAAAAAGATATGCCAACGAAACGTTTGTCGATGTGCTGCCGCAAGGCTCGCATCCTGATACCCGAAATGTCCGTGGAAGTAATAACTGCCAGATTTCGATTCACCAACCGCAGGGCGGTCAAACCATTGTGGTTTTATCGGTGATTGATAATTTGGTTAAGGGGGCGGCAGGGCAGGCTGTGCAAAATATGAACTTGATGTTCGGGCTAAAAGAAGATCTGGGATTAAGGATAATAGCTCTTTATCCTTAATTCTTGACTAAAAAACTTGGTATAGTCATAATTCTATTCAATTCCATTTTTTATAGTGTTAAATGTATGTCTAATCCGATAGTTTTTACTGACAGCGCCGCTTCCAAGGTGAGTGAATTAATAGCCGAGGAAGGTAATGATAATCTGAAACTGAGAGTTTATGTTTCAGGTGGCGGTTGTTCAGGGTTTCAATATGGCTTTACTTTTGATGAAGAAGTCAATGAAGATGATACCAGAGTTGAAAATGGCGGTGTCACAGTGTTGATTGATTCAATGAGCATTCAGTATTTAACTGGCGCTGAAATTGATTATAAGGAAGATTTGTCGGGTGCCCAGTTTGTTATCCGCAATCCTAATGCGACCACTACCTGTGGTTGCGGATCTTCTTTTTCAGCGTAGTATTCCTGGTTTCTCCCCCCTCGAAGGGCGACAGGATGTCGCCTACAGGGAAGTAGGCGCTTAGCGTAAGCAGGGAGCGGAAGCTGCGCCCTTTTGTTATGTTACCCCTGATAAATTCCACCAAGAATGACAGGGTTAATCGCTCCCGTTACTTCTTTAAGGTTGCCCGGCAGTTTGTTGATCGTTTGTCTGGCCAGCCACGCAAAAGCCATCGCTTCAACATGATCGGGATGAGCCCCGTATTGTTCGGTTGACTCGACAGGGCATTCAAAGTGTTGTCGGATAAGTTCCAGCAAACAGTCATTGTGTATGCCGCCACCGCAAATCAATACCCGCTCAGTATCCGGCGCGTGTTTTTTGATCGCATCGCAAATCGTTATTGCCGTTAAAAAACACAAGCTGGCCTGTACGTCTTCGGCTTTGTAACTGAACGCGTCGAAATACTGGTAAATCCAAGGCAGCGAAAAATACTCTTTGCCGGTGCTTTTGGGCGGGGCGGCATTGAAATAAGGGTCTTGTTTTAATAAGGCCACCAAGTCATAGTTGATTTTACCGGTTCTGGCCCAGGCGCCGTTTTTATCATACGACAGGTTCCGGTGCAGCTTGATCCATAGATCCATTAACGTGTTGCCGGGGCCGGTATCAAAGCCGATGACTTCTGCGGCCTGATGTTTAGGCAGTACGGTAATATTGGCGATGCCGCCGATATTGACGATGCAGCGATGTTCGTCGGGGTGCTGGAATACGGCTTGATGAAAAGCCGGAACCAGCGGCGCGCCTTGGCCTTTGGCTGCAATATCCCGGCGTCTGAAATCGGCCACGGTGGTAATGCCGGTTTTTTCGGCAATAATGTTGGGGTCGCCGATTTGCAGGGAAAAAGGGAATTTGATTTCGGGTGCATGGTAGATGGTTAGTCCGTGACTGCCGATGGCATCGACCGATGAAGCGGGAATGTTGGCTTTGGCAAGCAAGGTGTTAACAATATCTGCGAATAAGTAGCCAAGCTGCGTATCCATTGCGCCATATTCTTTGAGTGAGATTAGCGCGGCAGGTTCACTGAGTTGCTGGATGGTATTTTGAATCGCGTCGGGGAAGGGTAGGTATTCAAATTCGACAAGACGGACGTTATTGTCTTTGAAATCAACAAGGGCGGCGTCAATGCCATCGAGACTGGTTCCAGACATAAGTCCGATATAAAGCTCAGGCATGGCTTGAGTTAATCGTAGCGAGAGGGGGTTTTCGCAAATAAACTTTTGGCTTTGACCTGATTAAGTTGGGCAAAGAACGGTTGGGTTTGTGCTTTGAAGTCAGCCAGTAATGCATTACTTATAGGCATTGAATGCGGTATTTTGACTGTCTCCGGGTCACGATAAAGTCCATCCACATGAAACTCATAATGCAAGTGGGGGCCGGTGGCCAGGCCGGTTTGGCCTACATAGCCGATAACATCGCCTTGCTTAACATGATTTCCGACTGTTAAGTCTTTTTTAAAATCAGACATGTGCGCATAAAGCGTTTCATAGTGATCATTATGTTGAATTATTACGACGCGTCCATAACCGCCTTTGCGACCGCTGAAGGTAACGACCCCGTCCCCCGTCGTTTTTACAGGGGTGCCGGTTCTTGCCGCATAATCAATACCCTTATGAGCGCGAATCCTGTTAAGTATGGGATGCTTACGGTGCATGTCAAAATGGGAACTGATCCTGGCAAAGTCAACAGGTGTGCTTAAAAACGCCCTTTGCATAGACTGTCCGTCAGGCGTGTAATAACTGGCAATGCCGGATTCATTTATGTATCTGATAGCGGTATATGATATCCCTTGGTTAATAAACTCAGCGGCAATAATTTCGTCGTTATCAGTTTCTTTACCATCAACCATTTTTTTTCCATGAACAACCGTGAATTGATCGCCAGGATGCAGGTTGGTGGCAAAATCAATGTCCCATGCAAAAATATCGGTAAGTTGCAGGATCAGTTCTTTTGATAAGCCGGCTTCGAGTCCATCCAGAAATAAAGAGGTTTCTATAGATACATGAGCAGTGTTGACTTTTGTGTTTTGTAAACGGTCGATTAAGATTGGACGAAATTGTTTGTCATTATTAGTGTGGACGATTTGATCTGATTCGACATTATCCAAGTTAAGATTAGTGGGGATATTTTTTTGCAGTGTTTTGTAGTTGATTGGCTCTGCCGATACAGATTTGATCGACTTGTAAGAAATAACGGTATGTTTTCTGGTGGCTGGCTCAGCAGAGCGAGAGTCGGTTTTGTGACTCGATTTGTACCAGGCAATGGATTGCTTGCTTTTATTTAATTTGGCAGAAACGATAGTTTGTTTTTTTGTAGTAGATTTAGGTGCTGCAACAGATTTTTTTTTATTAACGGGCTTTGTGTGTTTTGATTGAAGGTGGGCGGCAGAAATAGTCTTAGCTGTTGCGTGTTT
>JBAZTN010000054.1:0-15899 GCA_041661895.1 Methylobacter sp.
TTGCCACACGTTATGAGAAAAAAGCCATTAATTACATGGGGATGCTGTCGTTTGCCTCGGTACTTTTATGGTTGAGATGAAACGTCAACAGAGCCTAGAAGACCGTACCGGAAAGGTATGGATCGGCGGAAATTTTAATGGAGGCGGACTGGATGTCCTAGACCCGGCCACAGGGAAATTCAGGCACTATCGTCACGATCCACTCAATCCAGCCAGTTTGAGCGATAACCGCATTTTCTCTTTATTCGAAGACAAAAACGGATCAGTATGGGTTGGCACGGCTAAAGGTCTCAACCGAGTCATTCCTTCGTCCGACGGAGATTTGGAATTCCGTTCTTACATTTCGTCAAACATGCTTGCGTCTACTAATATTGCATCTATGCAGACCGATCACGCAGGACAATTGTGGCTAGGCACTAATACCGGACTGTTCAACCTTGACCCTGTCACCGATAAATTCACCCGTTATTCTGCTTCGGATGGACTCGCTGATGACATCTTATGGGCTGGCTCGTCCTTTTCTGGCAACGATGGCAGACTATACTTTGGTGGTATTAAAGGCATCACAGAAGTGCACCCTGAAGAGGTTCAAACAAATACCGTGCTGCCACAATTGGCAATCACCGACATCAGCGTTTTTAACCAGTCACTGCGAACTAGATCAAACGCCGAAGGCGTCAAACTGGATGGGACGATTACGAACCCCAAAGCGTTAACGCTTTCCTGGCGGGAATCCGTGTTCTCTGTGGAGTTTGCTGCGCTACATTACGCCGACCCCAGCAACAACCGCTACGCCTATCGTCTTGAAGGCTTCGATCAGGATTGGATGGAAACTGACGCCGACCACCGGGTTGCAACCTACACCAATCTTGACCCAGGCAACTATGTCTTCCATGTAAAGGCTTCCAACAACAAAGGTATCTGGAACGAGACAGGTGTCACATTACCCATCACTATCACACCGCCTTTCTGGCAAACATGGTGGTTCCTCACTCTGGCCGCCGGATTACTGCTGGATCTTTATTATTGGCGTATCCGACTGCTTAAGCGCAATCAAATACGCCTCGAACATCTGATCACGGAGCGTAGCGCAGAGGCGATAAAACTGCGCGATCAAGCCTTGGCTGCGAACCAGATCAAGAGCGAATTTCTGGCCAATATGAGCCATGAAATTCGCACTCCGATGAATGCCATCATAGGTATGACCCATCTGGCTCAGCGTACCGAATTAACCCCTAAACAACATAATTATTTAAGAAAAATCAACAATTCGGCACAATCCCTGCTCAGGATCATCAACAACATTCTTGACTTTTCCAAGATTGAGGCCGGTAAGCTGGAGCTGGAGCTTATGACATTCTCGCTGGAAGACGTGCTAAGCACTCTCTCAGACATCGTTGGTCTAAAAGCCGAGGAAAAAGGCATTGGACTTGTGTTTTCGATTGCCCCGGATACCCCCTGCCAATTGCTCGGCGATTCGCTGCGATTAAGCCAAATTCTTATAAATCTGGTCAATAACGCGATTAAGTTCACCGAGCATGGCGAGGTCACCGTTGCAGTGATGCTGGAAGAGCAAAGGGGCGAAACCGTATTGCTAAAATACTCGATCACGGATACCGGGATCGGCATGACCCCAGAACAAGTATCCAACCTGTTCCAGCCCTTCTCTCAGGCGGACGCCTCAATCACCCGTCACTACGGCGGCACCGGCCTGGGTTTAGCAATCAGCAAACAACTTGCAGAAACCATGGGCGGTCGCATCTGGGCAGACAGTGAACTGGACAAAGGAAGCACTTTTTCTTTTACTGCCAGCTTTTACGTCGCCGAGGCCTTTTTTCCTTCCGAAAAAGAAGTAGAGCTTATCAGACCCATCGACGAATCAATTTTCATCGACACCATTACCGAGTTACTCGCCCCACTCCCCAGCCATTCGATACACCTGAAACAAAACCGGGAGCAAATGGACGTTGCCGCTCACCTGGCGGGACATCGGATACTGCTGATCGAGGACAATGCCATTAACCGTGAGCTGACGGCCGAATTACTGGCTGATCTAGGTATCACCGTCGAGATCGCGGAAAATGGGTTGGCCGGGGTTACACGCGCCACCTCCGAGGCATTCGATTTGGTGCTAATGGACATCCAAATGCCAGGAA
This sequence comes from Methylobacter sp., assembly GCA_041661895.1. Lineage (GTDB taxonomy): Bacteria > Pseudomonadota > Gammaproteobacteria > Methylococcales > Methylomonadaceae > Methylobacter_A. The sequence continues at coordinate 2,157 of JBAZTN010000054.1, forward strand.
TGAACGGACTAACTGCAACCCGGCTGATTCGCTCCGAAGAACACTTGCGTGACCTGCCCATTATTGCCATAACCGCCCAGGCTATGAGTGGCGATCGGGAAAAGAGTTTGGCAGCGGGCATGAACGACCATATCACCAAACCGATTGATCCAACCAAGCTGGCAGAAATATTGAGCCACTGGCTAAAGGCAAAACCGCCGCAACCATACACAAAAGATCATCTACATCATATGGCACAAAATCCAATTGAGTCACCCGGCTCTCCGATTACGGACAATGACGGCATTCCCGCTCATCTCCCCCCCTTCGACATCCCCGCCGCATTGCTACGGGCGAAAGGTAATTCCAAACTTCTACGCAAGTTACTCCTGATCTTTCGTGACACCTACTTCAATGCAGAGCCTGAATTAAGGCAGTTACTCGTCGATGGCCACGAAGAAGATGCTCACCGGCTCGTCCATTCGCTCAAAGGGGCTGCGGGATCGCTGGAAGCCAAGGAGCTGCTCGATGCCGCTGCCGCTATCGAATCCGCATTCCTAAATGGCAATGTTCCAGAAATGACCCCGCTTATCAACGCCTTGGATCTGGCGCTGATGAGCGCCATCTCCGCAATCGATACGTTAAGTATAGATAAATCCGCACCATCGACCACAACCGCGCTGCCGCTACCTGTTGCCAACGAAGCGCTCGCTTCAGTTTTAATCGAGCTTCAAGGCCACATTCTCAATAATAATCTGAAAGCGCGTAAGCTCTTTGCTTCAATACGCTATAATTTGATGGGGAATGGAGTTGACGCTGACGTTGTAAAACTGGAAGATAGCTTGGAGCGTTTGGACTTTCTGGCCGCAGAGGTAGCTTTAAAATTTTTAGTTAGTAGTCTCAATTTAGTTGGAAAAAATCATGATCCCGCAAACGAACGCACGAATATTGATAGTTGACGACGAGCGATTAAATATTGAGATACTTTCCGATCTTTTCGGTGATGATCATGAGATTCTATTTGCAACAGAAGGCAAAAGGGCATTGGAAATTGCCGCAATATCCAAGCCTGACATAATTCTGTTAGATATGATGATGCCTGGTATTAATGGCTGTGAAGTATGCAGGCTGCTAAAAAAAAATCCCCAAACCAGCGCAATCCCAATTATTTTCATCACCGCACTGGGCGATGTCGCAACGGAGACTCTGGGTCTGAAATTAGGTGCGATAGACTATGTCACCAAACCCTTCAGTCCATCCGTGGTTAAAATGAGGGTAAACAACCAAATCGAACTTAAACGTGCGCGGGAGCAGTTGGCTTGGCTGGTAAATATCGATGGATTAACCGGCATCGCCAACCGCCGACGCTTCGACGAGTTCATAGTGAGCGAATGGAGCCGTGCTTCACGCTCGCGCCAACCTATAGCACTGACGATGATCGACGTTGACCTGTTCAAAAACTACAACGACCACTACGGCCACCAGGCAGGCGACGAATGTCTGCGTAGTGTCGCCAAGCTTCTTGATGCGCATGCCGGTCGCCCCGGCGATTTAGTTGCACGCTATGGTGGAGAAGAGTTCGCATTCATTGCTTCGGCAACCGAGGGAGCGACTGCGCTACGAATGGCAGAAAGCCTCTGTGGAGCGTTGCAAAACCAGCAACTACCACATGCGCTATCTCCTTTCGGACATGTAACGGTGAGCATGGGCGTAGCGGCTTTTGTCCCCAGTTACGGTGAAACTTCGGAGATACTGGTGCGAAAAGCCGATGAAGCCTTATACCATGCAAAAAAGCAGGGACGTAATCAGGCTGTGTTTTTTGCTCGGGAATAAAAATAAAATTACTTGCAAAATCCGTAGCGGAATCCGGGGAACTCTGGATGTTGTTTAGTTTCCGTTCCTAAAAGTTATTCCGGAACTGAAAGAACGGCCACACAACACAGAATCAAAACCAGGATTTAGACATGAAAAACGCCTCAAAATCCGATAAAATCAAAACTCCCAACGCCTTCTGGAATACCCCTGCTGAACAGCAAATTAAGCAGCTGGCTACGACACTTCAAGGATTAAGCGATGAAGAAGCCAATCAGCGCATAAAGCGCTATGGCGCAAACCGGCTGAACAACAAAAAACAAACGGGGAACCTGCGACTGTTTTTTGCCCAGTTTAAAAGCTCCATTATTCTGATACTGCTTTTTGCCACTGGCTTATCATTCTTCTTACATGACCGGCTGGATGCTGCGATCATTTTATCGATTGTACTGATCAGCGGTTTGTTGGGATTCTGGCAGGAAAAAGGTGCAGCCAGCGCCATAGAAAAACTACTTGCAATCGTGCAGATCAAGGTCAGCGTACTTCGCGATGGCATGGCAACGGAAATTGCCGCCGAAAGCCTGATTCCCGGCGATATTATATTACTCAAGGCCGGAGACGTTATTCCCGGGGATTGTTTGATCCTGGAATCCGACAACCTGTTTATTGACGAAGCCATACTGACCGGAGAGAGCTATCCGGTCGAAAAATTGCCCGGCGTGTTGCCGGCAGATACCGCATTAAGCCAGCGCACCAACGCCCTGTGGATGGGAACGCATGTGCAGAGCGGCAATGCAACAGCATTGGTGGTTGCGACAGGGCAAACGACGGAGTTCGGAAAACTTTCCCTGCGCATCAAGTTAAAGGCTCCTGAAACCGAGTTTGAGCGCGGCATCAGACGCTTTGGTTATCTGCTCATGGAAATCACGCTGATACTGGTTATTCTTATTTTTTCGGTGAATGTCTATCTTGAAAAAGCGGTGCTGGACTCGTTATTGTTCGCGCTGGCGCTTGCCGTAGGCTTAACGCCGCAGCTCTTGCCTGCGATCATCAGCATCAATCTGGCTCACGGCGCCAAGCGCATGGCTGAACAAAAAGTCATCGTCAAACAACTGGCCTCCATTGAAAACTTCGGCAGCATGAACGTGCTTTGTTCAGATAAAACCGGCACCTTGACCGAAGGCACCGTACATTTGCATGGCGCACTTGATCTGTCGGGCAATATCAGCGACAAGGTGGCATTTTATGCTTACCTTAATTCTGTTTATGAAACCGGATTCAGCAACCCCATCGACGAGGCAATCCGGCAATACCGGCAGTTCGATTTAAAAGAATGCGAAAAACTGGCGGAAATCCCTTATGATTTTTACCGCAAACGTTTAAGCCTGTTAATTTCAAAACAGGGCGAAAGCATTTTGGTCACCAAAGGCGCCCTGACCAATATACTTGCCGCCTGCTCTGAGGCGGAAAATGCCGATGGCACTCTATTGCCTATAGAATCGGTGAGCGAGCAAATACAGCAGCGTTATGAAGATTTCAGCCGCCAGGGATTTCGCACCCTAGGCCTTGCCTATAAGCCCATGGATTCTCAGGCGCGGATTGATAAGGCCGATGAGGACGGGATGCGGTTTTTGGGCTTCCTGCTGTTTTACGATCCGCCCAAAGCAGACTGCGCCGAGACGATCAATCAATTGCGTGAACTCGGTGTGACGCTCAAAATCATTACCGGCGACAATCGCCTGGTAGCGGCCACCGTCAGTAAGCAACTGGGGCTTGCAGAACACGAAATCCTGACCGGCCCTGAGATTGAGAAAATGAGCGATCCGGCACTGATGAATAAAGTGGCCGATGTTGATTTATTCGCTGAAATCGAACCCAACCAGAAAGAACGCATTATCATTGCCCTGAAAAAAGCCGGTTTTGTGGTCGGCTATATGGGCGATGGCATTAATGATGTGTCCGCGCTGCATGCCGCCGATGTCGGCATTTCTGTTGAAAGCGCTGCTGATATCGCCAAAGAAACCGCCGAAATTGTGCTGTTGGAAAAAGACTTGGCGGTACTGGTGCAAGGCGTTCGTGAAGGACGCATTACATTCGCCAACACGCTGAAATACGTGTTCATGGCAACCAGCTCCAATTTCGGCAACATGTTCAGCATGGCGGGCGCATCCTTGTTCCTGCCCTTTCTGCCGTTATTACCCAAGCAAATCCTGCTGACCAACCTGCTGACTGATTTCCCGGAAATGACCATCGCCTCGGACAATGTCGATGCTGAAATGGTTTCACAACCGCGGCGCTGGGATATCAAGTTCATCCGCAAATTCATGATCACTTTTGGCTTCGTCAGTTCCCTGTTCGATTTTATGACTTTCGGCCTGCTCTTGCTGCTGGATGCCTCTGTAGAACAGTTCCGCACCGCCTGGTTTTTGGAATCAGTGGTTTCAGCCGCACTGATTGTCTTTGTGGTGCGCAGCAACAAGTCATCTTTTTCCAGTCGGCCCGGCAAATATCTTGTCGCCGCCACGCTCACTATCGTCGCCGTCACCGTGGCATTACCCTATACGCCGATTGCGCCCTTAATAGGTTTTGAACCGCTGCCGCTTCGTTTGCTCGGTTTGCTTGGCGTAATCGTTTTGCTTTATATCTCAACGGCTGAAATAGCAAAGCACATTTTTTATCGCCTGGTAAAAATGTAATGTCAATTTTTACTGTAGCAAAATGTCGAGTTGCGCTATGCTCGGCAATGTCTCTGCATCGCCTAAAGCGCCTACTTTGGGTGCTCTACCTCCTGCATCCATGCAGTCGTAACCTAACCTATAATAGATTGAAGTCATAACCGGAGATTTATCATGAGCATACAAATTGAACAACAAGCCACTATTGCTGATCTGGTCGTCAAGGGCAAAGGCATACTCGCCGCTGATGAGAGCCATCCGACCATGGCCAAGCGCTTTAAAGCGATCAATGTAGAATCAACCGAAGAAAGCCGCCGCGCCTATCGCTCATTACTGCTGACTACGCCGGGGTTAGGTGATTTTGTCAGCGGCGTTATCCTGTTTGAAGAAACCCTTGGGCAAAAAACCGACGACGGCAAGCCGCTTCCGCAAGTGGCGGCTGATCAGGGCATCGTACCGGGAATCAAAGTAGATAAAGGCACCCTGACCCTGGCAAATGCGTCGGGTGATCTGATTACCCAAGGTCTGGACGGACTGGCTGAACGGTTGGCAGGCTACAAAGAACAGGGGGCGCGATTCGCCAAATGGCGTGAGGTTTATTCTATCAGCCCGCTTAATCCGACTCCGCTCGGTATAGCCGCTAACGCTGAGGTGCTGGCGCGCTACGCGGCTATTTGCCAGTCACTGGGTATCGTACCTATTGTCGAACCGGAAGTGCTGTTAGACGGCGATCACACCATTGAGCGCTGCTTTGAAGTGACGGAAGCTGTCCAACACGCGGTATTTCATGCTTTGTACCGACATCGGGTGGATCTGGAATATATGGTTCTCAAACCCAGCATGATCGTGCCGGGTAAGGATGCTCAACGCAAGGCAAATCCTGAAGAAATCGCCGAAAAAACCCTTGCACAGTTGCGGCGTTCAGTCCCCACTGCAATGCCGGGAATTAATTTTCTTTCCGGCGGGCAGACACCAGAGGAAGCCACCGCAAATCTTAATGCCATGAATGCGATGGCTGGCAATGCACCCTGGCAGCTAAGCTTTTCCTACGGACGGGCATTGCAGCAGCCGGTACTGCAAGCGTGGCAGGGAAAACCGGAAAATATCAAGGCAGCGCAAAATGCGCTTTATAAACGTGCAAAACTCAATGGCGCTGCCCGCTACGGAAGTTATACGGCAGAAATGGAAAAAGAATAATGCACAGGAAAGATTACAAAAAAACTCTATATCAGTTACAAATCGAACTGGTTAAACTCCAGAATCATTTTATCAAGCATAACGATAAGATTCTGGTCATCTTTGAAGGACGGGACGCGGGTGGAAAGGACGGCACTATAAAACGCATTACCCAGCATCTGAGTCCTCGCGAAACGCGTGTTGTGGCTCTAGGAAAACCTTCCGACCGGGATATCAGTAGCTGGTATTTTCAACGTTACGCAGCCCATCTTCCCGCTGCCCAGGAAATGGTGTTATTCAACCGCAGCTGGTACAACCGTGCAGGTGTGGAACGCGTGATGGGTTTCTGTACAGATGAGCAATACCATGAGTTTCTTGAAACCGTACCCAACTTCGAGCAGATGCTGGTTCGCTCTGGCATCAAATTACTGAAATATTACCTGGATATCAGTAAGGATGAACAAAAGAAACGCCTGAAAGACCGGGAGCAGGATCCGCTCAAGCAATGGAAAAGCAGTCCCATCGATAAATCGGCGCATAAGCATTGGGATGAATACAGCCTGGCCCGTAACACCATGCTTGCCAGAACCCATCATCTGACCGCGCCATGGACCATAGTCAGGGCTGACGACAAACAATCCGCCCGCATCAACGTTATAAAAGATATGTTGTTTCGTCTTGATTACAAAGGCAAGAGTGATGGGCTGATACTTCCTGACGCAGATATCGTTTTCAATTATGAAGAGGGTTATCTACAAAACGGCATGATTGCGCCGTAATCATTCAGGCTTTATTACCATTGCTAAAAGCCATCAGCGCGATAATCAGAAAAATGATAACCAGCACCGGCCAGAAATAAGGTGCAATAATAACGCAAACTGCAAATGCAAAAACCATGGCGGCCAGAAACATAAGCACACCCACCCCTAAAAACAGCAACACCATGAGTAAGCCGGTGGTTAGCATAATCACCAGAAATGTCGGGATAGCGGCAAAACGAGCTAACGGTTCCGCGACAGGCTCGCCATTTATCATAACGCTAAACTGCCCGACACCAGGATGAAATAAATAACTTAGAATGGCAATAATGCCGCCGATTATCAGCACTTTTGTGATCAGTTTTTTATTGCTTTTATGTTCCATAAATAACATCCCTCAAAAATCTTAAATTCATAATAAATTGTATGAAGCTACATGTTGAAATCCCTTTAAGGAATTTCCCGGTCATTTTTATATAAATTTAGTCTCTTTACAGTATCACCTGCAATTTTTGCCACATAGATCAACACCGCCAAGGAAATAACTAAACCCATTGCCAGCATCGGATATGAAACGCTGCTCTGCGGTGAACCCCCACTGATTAACCCGGCCAGATGTTTAGTGGTATATCCAAAATAAACCAGACTGGTGTTGTAAATTAAAATACCGGTGGTAGCGGCCAAATAAGGCCAGAACCTAACCTGGGTCACCGATAAAGCATAACTCAGTATTGCAAATGGCAAAGGTGTCAGACGCAATAAAAACATCAGTTTAAATGCATCGTGATCGACTAGTGTAGTGAGTTTAGAAAAACGCTTGTATTCACCAAGGAACATAAGGACTCTGTGGCGCAATAAATAACGTCCAAGTAAAAAAATTATAGCTGATGCCAGATAGGTCGCGATGATGATATAAAATTCCCCGGCACCGATTGGGAATAACAAGCCGGCAGCAAAGCAGAGCGCATCGACTGACGCAAAAAGGGGTGTCAGAACGACAAATAGCGCAATAAAACCCAGCGGCGCAAAAGTGCCTAGCTCCTGAACCCAGACTTCCAAATCAGGAAGATAAAGTTCCAGTTCATGTCCAATAAGCAATACAACCCCAACAAAAATCAAAGCTATAGCTAATTTATTGATAAGCCCTACGTTTTGCAATTGCACGATCTGTTTACTCCCTGAAAAATTATTAGTAACTATTTAACGAACTGTGACTCAGGGTCTGATGATCGGATTGGCTTTATGGTTACGAATACACGACTAATTTTCTTTGTGATGCAGGCTTATTTTAACCAGCGACCACCCCATAAAAATCATATTAATACCCAAAAGCATGCCTAATAACCAATTCGCAGTTTCAGTCCAGCTAATCCAGATGATGAGCGCAAAAGCCAAAGCAGTAATGCCGCTAAACAGAATAAAGCCCCAGTTGGCTAAAGGACGCATCATGAGTGCCAAAGAAATCTTGGCAACGCCTTCCAAAGCAAAAAATAGCGTCACCAACATCGTTAAGGTCAAAACGCCAGCACCAGGCTCGGCAATAAACATATAGCCGACTACAACCTGCAAAATACCCATAAACAGCCATAATATAAAACCGGGCATATCCGAAAACATAAAGGCCCGACCTATCTGAATTATCCCTCCAAACAGAATAATCCAGCCCAAAAAAACGACTATGGCGACTGTAAAAAACTGAGGTATCACCACTGCACAAAGTCCAAGGATGATGAAAAAAATGCCTTCGGCAAGAAAAAATTTCCAATGCGTTTGCAAATAATTCAGCATTTGCTTTTGAAATTGTTTAATTTCAACATCAATGTCTTCTATTTTGTTCATGCTTTCCCCCTATTGTATTAACGAGCTACGAGTCACTCTTGACCAAAATCTCCAGCTCTTTAGTTAAAGCGACGTAAGGTAATAAATTGACCGGCAAAACGTTGTTAATTTCCTGGTAGATGCGCCGGTATCGACTGATTTTCTGCTTCTCATTTGGCAGATCAAAATAGGCAGCACAGGCATTGGCTTTACTTGACAGGATGGCTTTAATCACAAGACTTGTCATGCGCTTCATATCTTCCTGTAAATCATTCAATACCCTTCGCTCCCAATAATCGTGCATGGGCAATTTCGCCATCTGTTCATGGATTACATGCAGACCCAGATAGCGAATGGTTTCATTGAACAATTTCAGGGTAGTTGCAAAATCCTGTTCAGTTTCAATGGACAATGAAACGATCAGTAGAAAATCATCAAGACTGGAAACAAGAACAATGCTTTGTGCAAGCTTGTCTGGAATGCCATCCTGCCGGTATTGAGCTAACCGCTCTTTAAATTGATCGGCTTCGATGCCGTCGCGCATAAAGTAATGCTCATAGTCCTTTAAATAAAGGCTATAGCTGTTGATCGTATTGGCATCCGGCCGTATTTCCCGGTCATGCAATAAAGCCCAGCGACAAAAGCCGATCAGTGTTTTTTCAAGCTGTATCAATAAATGATATTGCTTATCTGCTGCTATTTTATTGTCCAGCGCATAAACCGCATGCCGTAGCGCATCGCCATCCAGAACCCGGTCGAAGGTCAGATAGCAGGTGACATGGTTCAGTATGTTCGAGTTTTCGCTGTCGATATCCAGATTTAAAAAACCACATCCCGCCTGATTGATGATTTTATTGCTGACCAAGGTTGCTTTAATTTCACTGGCCAGCGGATGACCGGAAAAGTACTCTTTATACTGTTTCGTGACCTGATCAGGAAAGTACGCCTTCAAATAACAATCACAGCATTCTTCTTGCAGTACAGCGATCTGATCCTGTATCTGCTGCGTCAAAAACATTTTACTGGCGGCCATCAACACCGCCAGCTCAGGTCTTGTTATCACCTGCCCTGGCCGCGCCAAAATTTCCTTGTTTTCCGGAAACGACTGAACGGCTTTATCGAAAAAACCGGCAGCTTCCAGACGTTCAGCCAGTTGCAAAAAAACCGCTGTATTTTCGACACAGCGCATCTGTTCCAATGACAAACAAAGGCTCTGGGCATAATTATCAGCCAGTACCAAACTGCAAACTTCCTGAGTCATGCTGAAGAATAACGCCTGATAGTCGGTGATAATATTTTTCTTTTGTAGACCGGTCAGGAAGATTTTTAAATTAACTTCATGATCGGATGTATCCACCCCTGCCGAATTATCGACCGCGTCGGTGTTAATGCGACCTCCCCGCAAGGCGTATTCAATGCGCGCTTTTTGGGTAAAGCCGAGATTTGCGCCTTCACCAACGACACTGGCGCCAAGATCGGCAGCATCCACACGCACATTGTCATTTGCCCGGTCCCCCACATCTTCATGTTTTTCCGTGCTGGCTTTTACATAGGTGCCGATGCCTCCAAGCCATAATAATTCCACGGGAGCCGTCAGCAGGTGACGAATCAGGGATTCTCCATCCAGCGATTTGTAGTGTATGCCCAACCATTTTTTCAGCTCGGGAGAAACCGGGATATCCTTGTCCGAGCGCAGATAAACGCCGCCGCCTTCGGAAATAAGGGTCCGGTCATAGTCATTCCAACTGGATCCCGGCAATTCAAACAAGCGCTTGCGTTCGTTAAATGCCGCATCACTGTCTGCCGGATTCGGATCGATAAAAATATGCTGTCCACTGAAAGCCGCCAATAGGCTGATACACGGTGACTGCAACATGCCATTCCCGAACACGTCGCCGTCCATGCTGCCAATACCCACCACAGTAAACGCTTCGTTTTGGATGTCTTTGCCTGCAAGACGTAGGTAAGGGGCGTGAGCAGGAGCGTAAGCTTTGCCCGATTCACGGAAATGGCGCTTTACGCACTCCCAGGCACCACGCGCTGTAATACCCAGCGCTTTATGATCATAACCATGAGAGCCGCCGCTGGCAAACGCATCTCCCAGCCAGAATTGATATTCCTCGGAAACTGCATTAGCAATATCTGAAAACTGAGCCGTGCCTTTGTCTGCGGCCACCACCAAATACGCATCAGGATCGTCATAGCTCACTATGTTCTGAAGCCTGACGACCTTGTCATCCCTATAATTGTCGGTTAGATCAAGCAATCCGCGTATCAGCGTGAGATAGGCCTTTTTCCCGGCCGCTTTAAAATCAGGTTTTGTGCCATTCTTTTTTATTACAAATCCACCCTTGGCTCCACTAGGGATAATCAAGGCATTTTTGCTGATCTGGGTCTGCATGAGTCCCAGGATTTCGGTTCTGAAATCATCAGGACGGTCAGACCAGCGAATTCCGCCGCGGGCAATTTTGCCAGCGCGTAAATGTATCCCTTCCATATAAACCGCATGGACATAAATCTCGTTTTGCGGTTTGGGAGCGGGCATATCGATAACGCCCAGACTGTTAATTTTAAATGCGATGAAATAATCCGCAGAATCACGGCGCTGATGAAAATTACAGCGCATCGTCGCATCAATCAGGTTAAACAAAGTACGCAATATCCGGTCATCATTAATATCGGAAACCGATTCGATGCTCTCCAGTAACTGCAAGCGCAAGGGAAATAATGCCTGTTCCTCCCGGATTACAGGATCATCCCAATCAGGATTCGGTCTGAAGCGCGCCTCGAAGTATTTAAACAGGCACAGCGCAACCTGCGGATTGTTAATCAGGGCATGATGTACGCTGGCTCTGGTGGTTCGATGACCCAGTTGCAAATAATAATTCCGGTAAGCCCGGAGCACATCGATTTTTTGCCAGCTCATGCCGGTCAGAATCAGCAGTTTATTGAGAGCGTCAATTTCCACCTTCCCATCCATCATCACTTGAATGGTTTCCAGCATCCGGATTCTTAACTTGCTAAAAGAAGCGCACTGGCTTTTTGCGGCCTTGATGGTGAAACTTTTAATAAACAGGGTAATGCCATCAACCGTAACAGGAAACTGCACCTGATCCATTACCCTTAAGTGCATGTTTTCCAGAACCGGAATATATTCATCCAGATAACGCTGCCGCCGATTGTAAAAATGCAGCCGGTATTCATCTGCTCTCTTACAGGGATTAAGCAGACTGATACGCTGGTTGCCTGATACCAATACCTGCTCAAGATGCAGAATATCTTTTAGCGCATGACGCGGCGAAACCAATGCCTGATATTCAGCCGAAAATGCCGAATGATACTTTTGCCACAACGAGTGACCAGCTTCCTTGCCCAAAGCTCTTTCAGCTAGATGCTGTAAGGAAATCTGCCAGGTTTTGGTAAGTCTGTTCAATTGCCTGTCCGCCTTATTGAAAGTTTACAACGTGATTATTTGTTGGCAGGATGGTTTTCAGTTCAAGTATTTTATAATCTCCAGAACGTTGCAATCACCCTGTCTGGTATAAGTGACTGAATCCATGAGTGTCCGGATAAAAAAGATGCCCATCCCGCTTTCTTTCGGGTTGTCGAAATCCGGTAACGGCACGGTTTCCAGATCGAAGCCCTGCCCGTGATCATAAACCTTGATATTCAATTCATTTTCTTCCATATGAATCGTGATTCTGACGGTATCTTCCGGGAGCGTCGATGCCGAATGTTTGATAGCGTTAGCGGTCGCTTCCGTTAACACCAGATTTAAATGGTATGCCAGCGCCTCCCGATCACCGGAAAAATCATCCATTTCTTTTGCTATATGCTCACCAATGCTTCCGATCAAATCCAGATATTTAGTCTGGGTCGGGATGATGACATCTACCTGGATAATCGAAGTACACATACATAACCTCTAAATTTCGTTGTCAATCGCTTCGTTTAAATCAATATAAATCTCAAAAACCCTGTTTAAACGGGTTAGCTCAAACATTGATAACACCTGTTGTTGCAAATTGGCTAAAGCCAGCTTACCCGACCTGGCCGTCGCATTTTTATAGCCCGACAGCAAAGCGCCCAATCCCGAGCTGTCAATAAAGCGCACACGCTCAAGCTGGACAACAATATTCACCTCGCCCTGCTCTATCAGATGCAGGATGTATTCCTTTAATTCACCTGAATTATGCGCATCTATTCTTTCTTCCTGAACGAAAAGAACACTGAAGCCATTTATTTTTTCCAGATTCAAATTCATTGGTTTTTCTTAAGTGCAATCAAAATATAAAAACAAATTCTGTTAGCCGAATCATAGCACCATAACCTCCACACTCAACAATTCTTATAACCGACAAGCCCTGTCTGTGTGCGTATAATAGTTTCTTTTTTCTGCACTGGATTTACGTTCCGGCTCGCAACAAGGAATCATAATGTCTCAAATAATAGTTTGTGCCCTGTACAAATTTGTCACCCTGGAAAATTATCAGGCTTTACGTCAACCGCTGCATGATGTCATGGACGCCAATCAGGTTCGCGGCACCTTGCTGCTGGCCTGCGAGGGCATCAACGGCACGATAGCCGGATCACGCCAGGCCATCGATACAGTGCTGGACTGGCTGCGTAGCGATCCGCGTCTGGCAGATATCGATCACAAGGAATCACTGACCGATTCTCCACCTTTCAACCGCACCAAAGTTAAACTCAAAAAAGAAATAGTGACTATGGGCGTGGAAGGCATCGATCCCAAGCGCGTGGTGGGTACTTATGTCAGCCCTGCCGACTGGAACAAGCTGATCTCCGATCCTGAGGTCATACTGGTCGACACCCGCAATGACTACGAGTTCAAAGTCGGTACCTTTAAAAACGCCATTAACCCGAATACGACAAGCTTCCGGGAGTTTCCCCAGTACGTTAAAGAAAATCTCGACCCCGAAAAACACAAAAAAGTCGCCATGTTCTGCACCGGCGGTATCCGCTGTGAGAAATCCACGGCCTTCTTGAAAGAACAGGGCTTTGACGAGGTCTATCATCTCAAAGGCGGGATCTTAAAATATCTGGAAGAAATCCCCGCCCAGGAAACGCTTTGGGAAGGTGAATGCTTTGTCTTCGACGACCGGGTAACGGTTAATCTCCAGCTTGAAAAAGGCAATTACGACCAGTGTAACGCCTGCCGCCTGCCCATCACCGAAGCCGATAAGGCTAGCGATAAATACCAGCAAGGCATCAGCTGCCCTCATTGTTACGATAAAATCACGCCTGAGCAGAAAACCCGTTTCATGGAGCGTGAAAAGCAAATGACATTAGCCAGAAAGCGCGGCGAAGCCCATATGGGTGCCGATGCAGCCAGGACGCTAGTCGAAAAACGCGTAGCCAAGCAACAACGGCGGCGGCAGCAAGTATTGGAAGAATAAAACAAAAACAATGACCGGGGCATAACATGGAAGCCAGCGCGAAAACAATTAACTCATTAGCTGTACTTTGCAGCGGCGGCGACAGCCCCGGCATGAATCCGGCGGTGC
>JBAZTN010000055.1:0-15824 GCA_041661895.1 Methylobacter sp.
TCATATCAGTAATCTGGCGCAGGATTATTTTCATTTTGATGCCACCAGTCACCAATTAAAAGGTGAGCGCACCGGTATAAACTATCGTTTGGGTGATAGTGTCAATGTCAGGGTCGTTCGTGTTGATCTTGATGAAAAGAAGATTGATTTTGAACTGGCGCAAAAACAAGCCGCACGAACCAAAACTAAAAAAAGACGCCGTAAAAAATGAAATTAAGCAAAATATATGGGATACATTCGGTACAATCGGCTTTAGATTATTCTCCTAAAAAAATCGGTAAGGCTTGGGTTGACAGCCAAAGACAAGACAAGCGTTTGGCTCAGATTGTCGGTGATTTATTGGACTTGGGCATAGAACCGGAAAAAGTCGACAGGAAAAAACTGGATCGTTTTGCAGATGGCAACAATCATCAAGGCATCGTTATTGAAGTTGAAATGCCCGGTGAATTATCAGAAAGTGACCTAAAGGACGCTTTATTAACGCTGTCAGGAACGCCTTTATTTTTGGTGCTGGATAATGTTCAGGATCCGCATAATTTCGGAGCTTGCCTTAGAACCGCTGACGCTACCGGTGTGCATGGGGTGATTATCACTAAAGATAATGCCACGGGGATTACTCCGACAGTCTGTAAAGTGGCCAGCGGAGCTGCAGAAACGGTGCCGGTTTATCAAGTGACTAACTTGTCCAGAACCTTGCGCTGGTTCAAAGAGCAGGGCATCTGGGTAATGGGCGCGGCAGGTGAAGCCACTCAGACCGCCTATCAAACAGATTTCACGGTACCTCTGGCTTTGGTCGTCGGAGCGGAAGGTAAAGGTTTAAGACGGTTGACCAAGGAACAATGCGATGTGCTGGTTAAGTTGCCCATGATGGGGCAGGTAGAAAGCCTTAATTTGTCGGTTGCAACCGGCGTACTGCTTTATGAAACAGTACGGCAGCGGCTACTCGCTGTTTGATTGTTACTTTAAAGCAATGCGTGCAAAATCAACACACTTTCTTGAAGGCACGGGTTTAAGCTGTATTCGCGATGACCGGTTGTTATTTGAAAACCTGGCTTTTGAATTGGTTTCAGGCCAGGTTTTATTGCTGGAAGGCAAAAATGGCAGCGGCAAGACTTCCTTATTGCGTATTCTATGCGGATTTCGGGAGCCCGATTTCGGTCAGGTGCACTAGTGCGGTGAAGCTATAAATAATAGTCAGTTTTATGCGCAGATGGCTTATGTCGGGCATTTGGATGGCGTAAAAAAGGAACTGACGGTGCTGGAAAATTTAAAAATGTCCTTGGCACTGAGTAGTTCGGGCCGGTATTCCATCAATGAGGCTTTAATCAAGGTGCATTTGGCGGGCTATGATGATGTTCTCGTTCAGGCTTTATCTGCAGGCCAGAAAAGACGGTTGTCTTTGGCAAGATTGTTGATTACGGAAAATGTATTGTGGATACTGGATGAGCCGTTTACCTCATTGGACAAGCAAGGAATTGCCCTTATCGAAACCTTAATGGCCGAACATTGCGCTAATGGCGGCATGATTGTTCTTACTTCGCATCATGACATAGACCTGCATGATGTTGATGTCCAGCGTATCAATCTATCCTGATGTCTTTATCCCACGCATTTTTTGCCGTTATTCGGCGCGATCTGGTTTTGGCTTTGCGGCGACGTTCGGAGATAGCCAATCCACTGCTGTTTTTTATTCTGGTGATAACTCTGTTTCCTTTGGGCATCGGTGCACAGCCTCATTTATTGCAGGCCATTGCACCAGGCATTATCTGGGTTTCCGCGTTACTGGCAGCCATGCTGTCTCTGGATAGTCTGTTTCGCTCGGATTTTGATGACGGCTCACTAGAGCAGATGCTATTAAGCCCGCATCCGACATCGGTACTGGTGTTGGGTAAAATCGTCGCGCACTGGTTGGTGACAGGGTTACCGCTGTTGGTTGTGGCGCCGCTGCTCGCTGTTTTTCTGGGTATGCCCAATCATGCTCTGGGAATTCTGTTACTAACCCTGCTGCTTGGGACGCCGGTGTTAAGTTTAATAGGAGCCATCGGTGTTGCGTTAACCGTTGGACTGCGTCGGGGTGGCATGATTTTGTCGCTGCTGGTTTTACCCTTGTATGTTCCTGTGTTGATTTTTGCCGGTAATGCCGTACAGATGGCAGGTAGTGGTTTGCCAGTCGATGCGCAAATCAATATTTTGATTTCCATTTTATTAATGGCCTTAGTTTTGGCGCCATTGCCAGTTGCAGCTGCATTAAAAATGAGTATTAATTAACAATATCTCTTAAAATAGATAACTATATTACAAATTTGGGTCAAAGCATTATGGCGTTAGCTAAATATTTGCCTAAAAACAAACTGTCCATACAACTTTAGTTTTGAACCTTTCGCCTAATTTCCTATGTTTTTAATTCCAGATCTGATAGTTCGATTCTTTCATCGCATGGCTTCACCCCCGCATTTTTACGCACTTACCAAGCGATTAATGCCGTGGCTGGTGGTTATTTTTTTGCTGTTAACAGCTGCCGGTCTTTACGGTGGCCTGTATCTGGCGCCGGCAGATTATCAGCAGGGCGATAGTTATCGCATTATCTATATCCATGTTCCAAGCGCCTGGATGTCGTTATTTATTTACGTCATCATGGCGGTTGCCGCGGGAATTGGCCTGGTCTGGCGGATCAAACTGGCGGAGATTGTGGCCATCAGCAGCGCGCCGATCGGTGCCAGTTTTACCTTTATAGCTTTGGTTACCGGTTCGCTATGGGGCAAACCGATGTGGGGAACCTGGTGGGTCTGGGACGCGCGATTAACATCCGAATTGATACTGCTGTTTTTGTATCTGGGTGTGATCGGTCTTTACAGCGCGATAGACGATAAGCGCACTGCGTCCAGAGCCGTGGCGATTTTAGCTTTGGTCGGCGTAGTTAATATCCCGATTATTCATTACTCCGTTGAGTGGTGGAATACACTGCATCAAGGGCCTACGGTAACAAAAATGGACAAGCCGTCCATACATATCAGTATGTTAGTGCCGTTGTTGCTGATGGCGTTAGCGTTTAAATTTTATTATCTGATCGCCATGTTGCAGCGGGCGCGTATCGAATTGTTGCTACGCGAGCGCAATGCGCAGTGGGTCAAAGCTATGGTATCGGAGTCAAAACAATGAGTATGCAGGAATTCTTCGCAATGGGCGGTTACGCCTTTTATGTCTGGACCTCTTATGGCCTGACTTTAATCGTGCTGCTTGCCAATATTGTTATTCCAGTGGCGCAACGCAAACAGTTTTTACGCTCCCTGGCGCTAAAACAAAAACGGTAATAAATCATGAAACCAGCCAGAAAACAGCGTTTGATTCTTATCGGCCTGATGGTTATCGGAGCCGGTCTAGCCACGGCGTTCGCACTTAAGTCATTTAATGAGAATTTGATGTATTTTTTTTCCACCACCGATGTTGTCGAAGGCAAGGCTCCAAAAGACACCTTGTTTCGCCTGGGTGGCATGGTCATTAAAGGGTCTGTTGAAAGACCCAATGACGGGTTGATGGTTCGCTTTAAACTAACGGATTTTAGCAAGGATGTGACTGTCGAATACACGGGCATTTTGCCGGATTTGTTCAGGGAAGGGCAGGGTATCGTTGCGCATGGCAGGTTAAATGAGCAGGGTATTTTTATCGCCGAAGAAGTGTTAGCCAAGCATGATGAAAATTACATGCCGCCGGAAGTAAAAGACAGTTTAAAAAACAAACCAGCGCCAGTTACAGGCCAAAAATCATGATTGCAGAACTGGGTCATTTTTCGCTAATTTTGGCCTTGTGTATGGCTGTAGTTTTAGGAGGTTTACCCATTCTTGGCGCTTCCCGATCCATATCCGGCTGGGTTGCTGTGGCAAGACCTGCCGCTTTGGGTCAACTGTTGTTTATGGCGTTGGCATACGGATGTTTAACCTATAGCTGTTTGACGCATGATTTTTCGGTCAAATACATTGCCACTAATTCCAATACTGCTTTGCCTACACTGTATTTGATTTCAGGGGTATGGGGCGCACATGAAGGTTCATTATTATTATGGGGCCTGGTGTTGACGGTGTGGACGGCTTTAGTGGCACAGTTTAGTAAAAGTATTCCTGACGCTACCGTTGCCCGGGTTTTAGGGGTGATGGGACTAGTATCCATCGGTTTCATCCTGTTTTTATTGCTGACCTCAAATCCGTTTGAACGACTGTTTCCTGCTCCTCTGGAAGGGCGAGACTTGAATCCCTTGTTGCAGGATCCGGGGCTGGCGATACATCCGCCGATGCTTTATATGGGCTATGTCGGCTTTTCCGTGGCCTTTGCTTTTGCCATTGCCGCGTTGCTCGAAGGCCGTCTGGATGCGGCCTGGGCGCGCTGGTCAAGGCCGTGGACTAACATCGCCTGGATGTTTTTAACCATCGGCATCGCCTTGGGTAGCTGGTGGGCTTATTACGAACTGGGCTGGGGCGGCTGGTGGTTCTGGGACCCGGTCGAAAACGCCTCATTCATGCCCTGGTTGGTTGGCACGGCGCTGATCCATTCTTTGGCTGCCACCGAAAAACGCGGCGTGTTTAAAACCTGGACGGTATTGCTGGCGATTTTTGCTTTTTCCTTAAGCTTGCTGGGTACATTTTTGGTGCGTTCCGGCGTATTAACCTCGGTACATGCGTTTGCCAGCGATCCTGCAAGAGGACTGTTCATCCTGGTATTTCTGGCGGTAGTGGTTGGCGGTTCGTTACTACTGTATGCGATAAGAGCGCCCTACGTTAAGAGCAGCGCGACTTTTGAACTGGTGTCCAAAGAGTCGGCGATATTGTTGAACAATGTGCTGTTGGTGGTGACTGCATCTAGTATTTTATTGGGTACGCTGTATCCCTTGGTGATTGATGCCTTAGGACTAGGCAAGATTTCCGTCGGCCCCCCGTACTTTAATGCCGTGTTCATTCCGCTGATGGCACCACTGGCGGTTGCAGTGGGCTTGGGCATGTTGTTGCGCTGGAAAAGAGACAATATCAATGCTATTGCAGTAAAGGTGCGCTGGATTGTTTTGGCCTGTGTTGCGGGCGGTTTGCTGATTCCATTGTTGATGCCGTTTTATTCCTGGGGTGCAGTTTTGGGTTTAACGCTAGCGTTGTGGACTGTTGCGATTACCCTAATGTCTTTTGTTGACCGGATGGGTCCGCAGGGATTTTCATGGCAACGGCTGTTAACCATACCCGCCGGTTTTTACGGTATGACTGTGGCTCATTTGGGTATCGCCGTATTTGTGATCGGCATTACCTTAACCTCGGTTTACAGTGTCGAAAAAGATGTCCGCATGGCGCCTGACGATAAACTGGATATGTCCGGTTATATATTTGAATTTCACGGTGTGAAGCAAACTCAGGGGCCTAACTATGTTGCGGAACAGGCTTTTGTGACCGTCAGTTACGAAGGCAAACAGGTCGCCAAACTGGAACCGCAAAAAAGGGTTTATCAGGTGCAAAAAATGCCGATGACCGAAGCGGCTATCGATGCCGGATTGTTCCGGGATTTGTTTGTTGCCATAGGCGAACCACTGGGTGATCAGGGCGCGTGGAGTCTTAGGATTTATTACAAGTCGTTCATTCGCTGGATTTGGCTGGGCGCGCTGTTCATGGCGGCAGGTGGTTTGTGTGCGGCTTGCGACAGGCGGTATCGAATCCCTACAAATTTGAAATCTACGACTTAAACAGTGAAGCAGAAGTTGGCCCGAATAGCATTGCGGTTGTGAAGAACCTACTTTAATCAAACACATTACGAGGCATTAAATGAACACAGCAAAACGATTCGTCTTGATTTTTATCGTGTTGGTTTCTTGTGTTAGCTGTGACCAAACGACCAAGACCCTTGCCCAATCGTTTCTATCAGAAAGGGAAGTATGGTCGTTTCTTGGTGACACCGTTCGACTTCAGCTTGCCCATAACCATGGGGCGTTCCTAGGTTTGGGCGCTTCGCTCCCAACTGATTGGCGGGAGGGGCTTTTTTCAGTTGGCGTAGGGGGAATGTTACTGTTTTTGCTTGGGCTAGCCTTGTTTTCCAAATCGACTTCCTCGTTAGTATTATTAGCTTTTGCACTGATGTTTGCAGGGGGAGTTGGCAATCTTATGGATCGTTTAATGTACAATGGCTATGTTGTTGATTTTATCAATATTGGCGTCGGTTCTTTACGCACCGGTATTTTCAATGTTGCAGATATTGCTGTCACCGCAGGGGTATTCATGCTTATTGCGGATATGCTAAATGAGAAAAACAAAGTCTTCTAACATTAAACTCTTGCCAGTCACCACGTCACGAGCATGCTGCAAGACCGATTAAATTTACGAACAAGTAGCGATGTAATTGGTTTTGCAAAATAAAGCACTTAATAGTGAACCGTTATTAGAAGACAAAATACCTTAAAAAATTATCATAATGCTTAAGTACATCCTCCCATTAATATTATTTATCGTGATGGCGGTATTTCTGGCGCTGGGATTAAACCTTAATCCCAGCGAGATTCCTTCGCCATTAATAAACAAACCGGCTCCGGCATTTTCAGCACCCAAGCTTCAATCGCCCGAGGAAACATTATCCCAGACCGATTTGAAAGGCAAAGTCTGGCTGTTTAATGTGTGGGCGTCGTGGTGTACTTCGTGCCGTTCCGAACATCCGATACTCAACCAGTTGTCCCAACAAAAAGCAGCCGTTATTGTCGGCTTGAATTATAAAGATGAGCCGGAAGCGGCAAAAGGCTGGCTGGCGCAATTGGGCAATCCCTACGATGTCAGCATCATGGATCAGGACGGCCGCATCGGCATCGACTGGGGCGTTTACGGTGTACCGGAAACCTTCGTCATCGATAAACAGGGCATGATTCGGTACAAGCATACCGGACCTGTTACGCTTGAGGATGTGCAGAAAGTATTTCTACCTTTGATTGCCAAGCTACAGGCTGAAAATTAATGAAGCATCTATTTATTGTTTCCCTGTTGATATTGTCCGGCTTGGCTTGTGCCGGTGTCGAATACCGGGAATTTACCAATCCTGAGCAACAAGAGGCTTACGAAAACCTGACCTCGGAACTGCGCTGTCTGGTCTGTCAAAATCAGACTATTGCCGATTCCAATGCAGAATTGGCCGCGGATTTACGCAGACAGGTGTATGAAATGCTGCAACAGGGAAAATCAAAGCAGGACATCGCCCAATTTATGACGGACCGATACGGTGATTTCGTTTTATACAATCCGCCCTTTAAGCTTAAAACCGGACTGCTGTGGATAGGGCCGGTGGTGTTTCTGTTTATCGGTTTGATTGCGGTGTTTTTGTTTACACGGCGTAAAAAAACCGTCGCAACAGTTGAAATTAGCGCTGAAAAACAGCAAAAAATCCGCAGTTTGTTAGAAAAGGGTGATCAGTCTTGAATATGCTATTTTTGCTGATAGTCAGCGTACTGATCTTGATCGCTTTTCTGATTGTCCTGCCGCCGTTGTGGCGAAAACAGCCAGTTGCGGTAGCCGATCAGGATCAGCGTAACATCGCTATTGCCCGGCAGCGACTGAAGGAGCTTAAGGAGCAACTGCAAGCAGGCACGTTAACTCAGACGCTTTATGATGAGCAGCTTGACGAGCTTGAACAGGCCTTGAGCGATGATCTCGATATTGAAAGCCATGTAAAAACGACATCGACACAAGGACGGTGGATGGCAGCTGTGATTGTTCTGGCGCTACCTCTTGTCGCGGGTTCGCTTTATTGGACACTGGGCAACTATCAGTTATTAACGCAGGTTAATCAACCTGCGGCTGAAAATCAGGCTGCGCCTGAGTTGGAACAAGTTAACAAGATGGTTACTGGATTGGCCGAGCGTCTGAAAAAGCAGCCTGATGATGCCCAGGGCTGGGTCATGTTAGGCCGGTCCTACAAATATCTGCAGCAGTACCCTAAAGCCGTTGAAGCCTTTGAGCATGCCTACAAGTTAATGGGCGATCAGCCGGAAATTATGCTGCTTTACGCCGAAGCCATGGCCTTTGCAAATAATGAGCAAATGGCAGGAAAACCCGCCGAATTGGTGTTCAAAGCCTTGGCGATGGAGCCTGATAACGCGACGGGTCTATGGTTTGGCGGCATGGCAAAAGCGCAAGCAGGCGATTTTGTTGCGGCAATGGCCTTGTGGAAAAAACTTGAAGCGCTATTGCCGCCGGGTTCAGCAGCCCAGCAGGAAATGCAGGACTTGCTGACCAAGCTTGCAACCCAAATACCGGGAGGCGCTGCGCAAGTGCAATCTAAACCTGCGCAACCGGCTAAAGCAGCGAGCATTAATGTTCAGGTGAGTTTGGCGCCGGAGTTTCAGAAGTCGGCCGGCCCTGATGACACTGTTTTTGTTTATGCTCAGGCGCTGTCCGGCTCGCCAATGCCTTTAGCCATAGTGCGTAAACGGGTCGCAGATTTGCCCTTAACGGTCAGCCTGGATGATGCGATGGCGATGATGCCGGCGATGAAGTTATCGAATTTCGAACAAGTCAAACTGCTTGCGCGTATTTCCAAATCCGGCAACGCGATGAAGCAGCCAGGCGATTTGATGGGCGTTATTGAACGGGTGGCTTTGTCCGATAAAAGCAGTCATAAAATAGTCATTAACAGCCAGGTCAAATGATGGATCAGTCCATTAAATTCGATTTAGACCTTATCAATCGCTACGATAAGGCAGGTCCCCGTTACACTTCGTACCCGACTGCCTTGGAGCTGCACGAAGGATTCGGTGACAAGGAATATCGCCAGCACATAGCAAAATCCAATGCCGCAGGCGGACCGTTATCATTGTATTTTCATATACCGTTTTGCGATACTGTCTGTTTTTATTGTGCCTGCAACAAAATCGTCACCAAAAACCGCAAACATGCAGAACCGTATCTGGCTAATCTGTGCAAAGAAATTGCAATGCAGGGTGAATTGTTTGACTCCAATCGCGTGGTCAATCAACTGCACTGGGGTGGTGGTACGCCCACTTTTTTAAGCTACGAACAGATGAAAAAGTTAATGGCTGTAACCCGCGAGCATTTCCTGTTAAGGGGTGACGACAAGGGCGAATATTCGATAGAAGTCGATCCCAGAGAAACCAACGATCAGACCATAAAACAACTGCGTGAACTGGGCTTTAACCGGATCAGCCTGGGCGTGCAGGATTTTGATCCGGCCGTGCAAAAAGCCGTCAATCGCCTGCAAAGCGAAGAGCAGACTTTCAGCGTTTTGGAGGCCGCCAGAGCCGAGGGTTTTCGCTCAACCAATATCGACTTGATCTACGGCTTGCCGCTGCAAACGGTAGAGTCTTTTGCCAAAACGCTAGATAAAATACTGGCTGTAGCGCCGGACCGATTCTCGATCTTCAACTATGCCCACATGCCGACACGGTTTAAAACCCAGCGCCAGATCAACGATGCCGATATGCCGACAGCCGACCTCAAACTGGCTATTTTGCAGATGGTGGGGCAAAGGCTCACCGAAGCAGGTTATGTCTATATCGGCATGGACCACTTCGCCAAACCCGATGACGAGCTTGCCATCGCCCAACGCGAGGGGCATTTGTATCGCAATTTCCAAGGCTATTCCACGCATTCGGATTGCGATCTGGTGGGCTTGGGCATCACCTCCATCGGCAGGGTAGGGGATGCTTATATCCAGAACGTCAAAGAACTGGACGAGTACGATCAGCTTATCTCTCAGGGGAAGTTGCCGGTATTCAAAGGCGTCGATCTCGATGATGACGACAAATTGCGCCGCGCCGTGATTACCCAGTTGATTTGCCACTTTGAGCTGAATTTCGCGAGCATTGAAAAGCAATTTTCCGTTAGCTTTGCCGATTACTTTGCCAACGAGCTCCGTACATTGGCGCCCATGCAGGCCGATGGCTTGCTGACGCTGTCGGCGCAAGGCATCAAAGTATTATCCGCAGGCCGTCTGTTGATCCGCAATATCTGCATGGTGTTCGACAGGTATCTGGCCCAAAAACAACAACAGCAGTTCTCAAAAGTAATTTAATTCACTTTATGAATGAAGACCGAATTATCGAACTGGAAATAAAAACTGCCTATCAGGAAGATTTACTGCAAGAACTGAACAAGATAGTCGGTCAGCAACAGCAACAGATAGACCGTTTGGAAGCCACTTGCCGTTTGCTGAACGAGCGCATTAAGAGCTTGTCTACCGAGGGCAGTGGCGGCGAAAGCGTTGATGAAGTGCCGCCGCATTACTAAATTGAGCGCCTACTGTTGGCGCTTCAACGCCCATAACACGTGCTCCCTCACCATCGCTGAATCATGATTTAGCATAGCCTTTAATGCATCAATAATGAGTTGTGACATTGGTGCGTTGCCCAAGGCTATGGCAATATTTCTCAACCAGCGATCATGGCCAATCCGGCGTATGGCCGAGCCTTCGGTTTTGGCTAAAAACTCCTGTTCACTCCAGGCGAACACATCAAGCAATTGCTGGGTATTTAACCGATGTCTGGGGTTGAAATCTTTCTCATCGGTCATTCTGGCAAAACGGTTCCACGGGCAAACGAGCTGGCAGTCATCGCAGCCGTAGATACGGTTGCCGAGCAGTGGTCTTAAATCTTCAGGAATTGAACCGTGCAGTTCAATGGTCAGATAGGAAACGCAACGTCTGGCATCCACCTGATAGGGAGCGACTATCGCTTGAGTGGGGCAAATATCCAGACAGGCTGTGCATGCGCCGCAATGCGCTGTGGCAGGGTTGTCGGTCGGCAGCGGCAGGTCAGTGAAGATTTCTCCCAGAAAAAACCATGATCCTGCTTTGCGGTTAATGATATTGGAATGCTTGCCTATCCATCCCAGTCCAGCTTTTTCGGCCAGCGCTTTTTCCAGAACCGGGGCGCTGTCGACAAACGCCCGATAATCAAACGGCCCAAATTCAGACTGTATTTTATCAGCCAGTTTTTGCAGGCGGTTGCGCATCATTTTGTGGTAATCACGGCCCAGCGCATAGCGGGAAATATAGGCGGAAGCAGGATCAGACAGCGTTTGGTTCATAGCGACGGCAGGTTCAGTCTGGTAATTCATGCGTACGGAAATAATACGGATCGTGCCCGGCTGCAATAAGGCGGGTCTGCTGCGTTTGTTGCCGTGGCGCTGCATGTAATCCATTTCGCCATGAAAGTTATTGTTCAGCCAGTTTTTCAGGTGCGCTTCAGCTTCCGGCAAATTGGTGTCGGTAATTCCTACTTGCTGAAAGCCCAGTTCTTGCCCCCATTGTTTGATTTGCAAGGCAAGGTTTGCCATTTTTTGACTGCTGCTTGTGTCCATAGATGAATACTGCAAATATAATGGATATACGAAGTGAATTGTTGATAACAATACCATGCAAAAATTACCAATAAAACTATATCGCGCTGCACAGGTCAGGGAGCTGGACCGGATAGCAATACAGGAACGCGGCATTCCCGGTTTTGAACTAATGAGCCGGGCGGGAGCCGCAGTTTTTGAATGTGTCAGGAATAAATGGCCGGATGCGCAGTCTGTAGCGGTTTTTTGCGGTTCCGGAAATAATGCCGGAGATGGTTATGTTATTGCTGCACTGGCACTAAAAGCTGGATTGAAAGTCTGTGTCTATGCTGTTTCAGAACCCGACATGCTTAAAGGCGATGCGCTGACGGCATATCAGAATTATAAGGGAGCAGTTATTCCATTTCTGGTCGGACAGGCCATAGCTGCTGATGTGGTGATTGATGCTTTGTTAGGAACAGGGCTGGATCGAGTGGTAACCGGAGTTTATGCTCATGCGATTGAAACGATCAATAAATGTTCGGCCCATGTTGTTGCGGTGGATATTCCGTCCGGCCTGAATGCAGATACCGGCAACGTTATGGGATGTGCAGTAAAAGCGGACTGTACGGTTACTTTCATCGGTCTGAAACAAGGCCTGTTTACAGGGCAGGCCTCTGAACATTGTGGCGAGGTTGTTTATGCAAAATTGGCAGTGCCTGACGATGTGTTTGACGAGGTTACATCGACGGTAACGCGTGTAGTGGAAACCCCTTTGCCGCTCCGGAATCGTTATTCCCATAAAGGTAATTATGGGCACGTATTAATAATGGGAGGAGATCAAGGCTATTCCGGAGCAGCCAGACTGGCGGGTGAGGCCGCTTTACGAGTGGGCGCCGGATTGGTGAGCGTGGCAACGCGGGCTGAACATTCAGGGCTGATGAATCTGAACAGGCCGGAATTAATGTGCCATGGTGTAACTAGCGTTGGGCAGTTGGCCGTGTTGTTGGAAAAAGCCAGTGTGATTGTGGTAGGTCCGGGGCTGGGGCAGAGTGATTGGGCGAAAGAACTGTTTCATGCAGCGATAAACGCCGGAAAGGCTATGGTAATCGATGCGGACGGCTTGAACCTTTTAGCTAATTCACCGGCAACTAAACTTGACTGGATTTTAACGCCGCATCCCGGCGAAGCCGCCCGTTTGTTAAATCGTCCCACTGCCGAAGTACAACAGGACAGGTTTGCAGCAGTTTCGGAGATTCAGGCCCAATACGGTGGTGTTGCAATTCTTAAAGGCGCCGGAACACTGATTGCCTCAAAAGATGAACTTTCTGTGTCCTCAACCGGCAATCCAGGTATGGCTTCCGGGGGGATGGGCGATGTGCTTTCCGGCGTGATTGCAGGTTTATTGGCACAAGGCTTGTCGCTGAAAACTGCGGCGCAGCAGGGTGTTTATATGCATGGTCTGGCGGCTGATCTGGCTGCAGAAAAGGATGGGGAAAGAGGTTTGTTAGCCAGTGATTTAATGCCCTATCTCAGACAATTGGTAAATCCACTTCAGGCGGATTTGTAATGAAGAAGTTTTTGAATAATACGGAAGAAACGGAGCAGTTTGGTGCGGAACTATGGGCGGAGTTGCCATCAAAATGTTTGATTTTTTTACATGGTGATTTAGGCGCGGGGAAGACGACTCTGGTAAGAGGTTTTCTAAGGGCGGCAGGTTACACTGGAGCCGTTAAAAGCCCGACCTATACACTAGTGGAAGAATATGCGATAGGCAATCGCAAAATATACCACTTTGATTTGTACCGGGTTGCCGATCCTGAAGAGTTGGAATGGATAGGGATAAGAGACTATTTTGATCAGGATTGTGTGTGTTTCATTGAATGGCCTGATATGGGAAAAGGATTTTTACCGGAACCGGATAGAGTCATTACGTTGGCTGTGGATGGCGCCGGTCGATCGCTGGATATGAGAGTTAACGCTGATAACTCAAAAAAATAGATATAACAGATCTAGAAAAACAATAACATACTGCTATAATCTGAACAAGTTTGTCACTTTGTGAGTTGTAGTCATGAGAATTTGCTGGAAAGTCATGTTTGTTTTCGGATTACAGTTGTGGTCTGTGGCAGGTTTTGCGCAGCAAATTAACGTTAATTCAATACGTTATGAGACTACGCCTGATCAAACACAAATGATGATTGATGT
The DNA here is from genome assembly GCA_041661895.1 of Methylobacter sp. Taxonomy (GTDB): domain Bacteria; phylum Pseudomonadota; class Gammaproteobacteria; order Methylococcales; family Methylomonadaceae; genus Methylobacter_A. The sequence continues at coordinate 13,488 of JBAZTN010000055.1, forward strand.
GACATCCTCGTCGGAACATCGGGTTTTTCTGATGGGTCATCCTGCAAGGTTAGTAATTGATATCCGCAATGCAAGTTTAAAACAGCCATTAAGCCAACCGCCTGCTTCCCATCCCCTGTTTTTCAAAGTACGTAGTGCAGCAAGAAATGAAACCGATTTAAGAATTGTTTTTGATTTAAAAAGAGCGGTTAGCTCAAAAAACGTGTCGTTAAGCTCAAACGATGTGGATGGACATCAATTAGTCATTGGCTTATTGGATAAAGGTTCAGTAAAAAACGCACCGGCTGAAAACAAGGTTGCTGCTAAATTAATTGAGAGTAAGCCAGTCGCTAGCAACGAGATGGTTTCTAAAGTGACCGCCAGTGAACAAGTCGTAGAAAAAACAGTTGAAGAATCTAAGAAAGTTGCCAGTAAAGAAAGAAAAAAAAGAAAAGATAGTAAAGCAAGTGCAGACAGCCCGGCTGAGCCGATAAAAGTGGCTCAAAGAGGTAAAGGCATAGTTATTGCGATTGATGCAGGTCATGGTGGAAACGATCCCGGCGCTCACGGGACGCATGGTACCGAGGAGAAAGGGGTTACCTTTGCCATTGCCAAGAAACTTGCAGCGCTAATTAATAGTCAGCCAGGTATGAAAGCAGTCATGGTTCGTAAAGGTGATTATTATGTCGATCTCAGAAAAAGAATGAAAATTGCCCGGGCAGCCAAGGCAGATTTATTCATTTCAATACACGCGGATGCCTTTCAAAACTCAACGGTTAAAGGCGCTTCCGTGTTTACTTTATCCAGTAAAGGTGCAACCAGCGAAGCTGCACGCTGGCTGGCAAACAGTGAAAACGCATCTGACTTGGTTGGCGGTGTAAGCCTCGACGATAAAGATGATGTATTAGCTTCGGTGTTGCTGGATTTATCGCAGACGGCTACACAAGAGGCAAGTGTGAAAGTTGCAGGGAAAGTATTAAAAAACTTTGAAAGCATCGGCGAATTGCATCATGGATCGGTTCAAAAGGCCGGATTTCTGGTGTTAAAATCTCCGGATGTCCCCTCTATTTTGGTGGAAACGGCATTCATCTCTAATCCGTCAGATGAACTGAAACTGGTTAATACTGCACATCAAACGAAAATAGCGTTGGCCATTTTCAATGGCGTGCGTAGTTATTTTAGTAGTGCAACCCCAATAGGCAATGTAGCCGCACTGGATATGTGAACAAGCAGCGGTATATCTCAGACCATTAAACTACCACGACACTACCCATTCATATAGAATACGCATTTTGCTTTAGTCTGGCTGATGCGCATTCATTCACTCCCCACTCAACTTGTAAACCAGATTGCCGCAGGCGAGGTGGTCGAAAGACCTTCGTCTGTAGTAAAGGAACTGGTTGAAAATTGCTTTGACGCAGGCGCCAGTCAAATCATTATTGAAATCGAGCAGGGTGGCGCAAGACTGATCAAAATCAGGGATGACGGCTGCGGCATCTTCAAAGAAGACTTGCCGTTGGCTTTATCCCGACATGCAACCAGCAAAATCGCGACCTTAACAGATCTGGAACAAGTGGTCAGTATGGGGTTTCGTGGTGAGGCTTTGCCTAGCATTAGCTCGGTTTCAAGGCTCACGCTGATTTCACGTATTAGTGACGCTGATTGCGCCTGGAAGGTTGTTGCCGACGGCTCCGAGCAAGATTTTGACCCACAACCCGACCCGCATCCTCAAGGTACAACTATCGATGTGCGCGACCTGTTTTACAACACCCCGGCCAGACGCAAGTTTTTAAAAACCGAAAAAACCGAATTTTCCCACATAGAAACCTTAATCAAACGCATGGCGTTGAGCCGTTTTGATATTGGTTTTACTCTTTCGCACAACCAGAAGGAAGTACTCAACCTAAAACCGGCGGAAACTGACAGTGAGCAGGAACAAAGAATTGCCGGCATCTGTGGTTCGGCTTTTATCGAAAATTCGGTAAAAATCGACTTTGCGGCATCGGGCCTGCAACTGACCGGCTGGGTCGGATTGCCGACCTTTTCCCGCAGTCAGCAGGATATGCAGTTTTTCTACGTCAACGGCAGGCTGGTCAGGGACAAGTTGGTCTCCCATGCCGTCAAACAGGCTTATCAGGATGTTTTGTTTCATGGACGGCATCCGGTTTTTGTCTTGTATCTGACGCTTGATCCTGCACTGGTCGATGTGAATGCACATCCGGCAAAACTGGAAGTCAGATTCAGGGAAGGTCGACTGGTGCATGATTTCCTGTTTTCAGCGCTGCACAGGTCACTCGCCGATTTAAGGCCGGGACACAGCGTGGACTTGAGCCTGGCTAGCGATAACGTAACCTCTGG
>JBAZTN010000056.1:0-15637 GCA_041661895.1 Methylobacter sp.
GGGGATTGTTCAATCTCTTTCGGCGTGCCCTGGCCGACGATTTTGCCTTCGGATATTACATAAATATAATCAGCTATAGCTGCTGTTTCTTGGACATCATGAGAAACCATGATGCTGGTCAGCCCCAGGGTATTATTCAAAGACTTGATCAAATGCACCAATGCGCCCTTGGAAATAGGGTCTTGGCCGGTAAACGGTTCATCATACATAATCATCATCGGATCCAGGGCAATTGCTCTGGCCAAGGCAATGCGCCTGGCCATACCGCCGGATAGTTCGTTAGGCATCAGGTCGCGAGCCCCTCTTAACCCTACTGCCTGTAGTTTCATCAGTACCAGTGTGCGGATCATGGACTCGGTAAGATGGGTGTGTTCTCGTAACGGGAAGGCTACATTATCAAAGACGTTCATGTCCGTTAATAACGCACCGCTTTGAAAAAGCATGCCCATGCGTTTGCGCAAATTGTACAGATCCGACCGACGCAACTGATGAACATTTTTACCATCTACTGTAATTGAGCCCTGTTCAGGAAACAATTGTCCGCCCATGAGTTTTAACAGGGTGGTTTTACCTGTACCGCTAGGCCCCATGATGGCGGTAATTTTGCCGCGTTCGATTTCCAGAGAAATATTGTCGAATATTTTCCTGTTACCGCGAGAAAACGACAAATTACGAACTGAGACCAAACTGTTTTGAGGGGAAACGCGGTTATCCATGCGTGGCTAGAGCTATATTTTTGAAAAACTAAACCAGCTATTCTCTATGACTATTCCCTAATAAGTCAAACTATTCGGTTTGTGCTCCTGCATAATCCACACGGATGTGGTGAATGTAGATATTGTGGGAGCAAATATCTGTTCATGCAGTCGTTCTGCATCTCTGCAGTCGTGTCGTTGATGTTTAGGAATGCGGCACATATCCCGCCGACATAGGATTTGTGTTGACAGCTATGTACACCAAAAATGCTATGAAAGCCTGGGTCATTGTCGATGCGGTGCTGAAGATGAATACGAGATCATCGTACGTGTCAGGCGTTTTGTCATATCCTAATAGGACATGAACGAAATAAACATGGCATAATATTTGATTTATGAAGCGAAGCTTATTTATTGCTTATGCTCCTGAAATTCTGGTATCAGTGGCATTGTTTAGGTTTTTGTTTATTAATGGTTTATTTATCAAAGTACTCTAACGAGTGTTCCTGGCAACAGAAAATGAAACTACATGATCAAAAGCTTCGTGAATTGGGATTAGCTGTTATTCAGGTGGAATCCAAGGCGATTACCGCATTAGCCGAGCAGATTAATGATAATTTTGTAACAGCATGCAAACTGATGTTTGTATGTACTGGACGCGTCGTCGTTACCGGAATGGGTAAATCAGGGCATATTGCCGGCAAAATTGCCGCTACCTTAGCCAGTACCGGAACGCCTGCTTTTTTTGTGCATCCCGGCGAAGCCAGTCACGGTGATCTGGGCATGATTACTAAACAGGATGTGGTGCTTGCATTATCAAATTCCGGAGAAACCGGAGAGGTTCTGACTATTTTGCCGATTATTAAGCGCCTGGGGGTTCCTTTGATCGCAATGACTGGCAATCCTTCTTCAACAATGGCGAGATTTGCTACCACCCATATCAATGTGGCTGTCGATCAAGAGGCTTGTCCACTAGGGCTTGCTCCCACTTCCAGTACCACCGCTGCACTGGTGATGGGCGACGCATTGGCGGTATCATTGCTTGAAGCTCGAGGATTTACCCGTGATGATTTTGCCTTGTCCCATCCCGGCGGCAGTTTGGGTCGAAGATTATTGTTGATGGTGAGTGACATTATGCATGCCGGTGATAAAGTGCCGTCAGTGCCGGAGTCGGTGCCTATTAGTGATGCCTTGCAGGAAATGACAGAGAAAAAATTGGGCATGACGGCGGTTGTTGATGCTAGTGATCGGGTCATTGGGGTTTTTACTGATGGTGATGTGCGGCGGATGCTGGGCAGAAACATTGATATACATAGTACGACTGTTGCTGAAGTGATGACGTCGAATTGTGCGGTTATTTCGGCTGATATTTTGGCAGCTGAAGCCATGCGGATTATGGAACAGAAAAAAATTAATGCTTTAATTGTCGTTGATGACCAGCGTCGACCAATAGGTGCGTTGAATATGCATGATTTGATTCATGCAGGAATAGTGTAATGACGGGAACAGATAACATGCGGTCGGTTGTGGAGAAGGCTAAAAAGCTTAAATTATTGATTCTTGATGTTGATGGCGTATTAACAGATGGCAAGCTTTTTTTCGATAATGAGGGTAACGAATATAAATCATTTCATGTGCAGGATGGACATGGCATAAAGCTTTTACGCCAGACGGGGGTCGAAGTCGCCGTTATTTCCGGGCGTAAATCGAAATCGGTTGAGCTGCGTATGAAAAATTTGGGTATTGAACATGTGTATCAGGGCCATGAAAATAAAATCGCCGCATTTAATGAGATTATTGAGAAAATAGGCATAACGCCGGAACAGGCGGCACATGTGGGCGATGACGTGATAGATTTGCCGATAATGATTAGAGTTGGTTTGGCAATTACAGTTAATGATGCAAATTTTGCAGTCAAACAGCGGGCCGATTGGTGTACAACATTGCCTGGAGGACAGGGCGCTGTGAGGGAGGTCTGCGATTTCATTATGCAGGCACAGGGAAGTTATGACGAAATCTTGAATGCTTACCTGACCCGCTAGAGCACGAAGTGAAATTGACGCTTGCGGAAAATAAAACTTATCTGTACCTGGCCATTATTGCGGTAATGAGCTGGGGGCTGGTTAAATTGACTGGATTAGATCAGCTTGAGCGAGCCATAGTGCCAACCCATAGCCCGGACTACTTCAGTAAAGGCTATACAAAGTGGGAAATGAATGAGCTTGGCAAATTAAAAAGCAAATTGCTTGCTGATGAACTGATTCATTATACAGATGATGGTACGACGCATTTAGGTAATCCGGTGATGTTTTTTTATAATGACAAGACGCCGCCATGGATAGTTAAATCGGAAACCGGTATTTTGTCTGCCGATGGCAAGAATTTGCTGTTAAATGGCAAGGTTACTATTGATAGGGCAAAGGCTGAGGGCGTGAGGGAACTTAAAATCAATACCTCCAATTTAAAAGTAAAACCTGAAACCAGTCATGCAAAAACGGTTGAATGGGCAGAGTTGATCAGTCCACCCAATTGGACGACAGGAATTGGCATGAAGATGGTTTTTAAAGAGCCTATTTATCTGGAATTGCTCTCTAATGTTAAGGGGAAATATGAAACGAAATAAAAAACAGGCATTTTTTTGCAGTGGAGCGCTGTTATTAGTCCTGTACAGTTCCGGTATATTTGCCCTGGAAAGTGATTCCGAGCAACCCATGGTGATTGATTCAAATACAGCCACCTATGATGATGCAACGGCTATCAGTACCTACACGGGTAATGTGGTCTCAGTTCAAGGCAGTATTCGGGTGAACTCAGATAAACTGGTCGTTCATTTTATAGATGGCGACGCAGAAAAATTAGTGTTTACCGGTAATCCGGCAAAATTTAAACAAACGCCAAGTGAGGGCGCGCAAGATATAACCGGGGAAGCGTTAACAGGTGAATTTTATCCTAAAAAGAATCTGTTGATTTTGATTGATAAAGCCACCGTCTGGCAGGGTAGTGGGGCTTATACCAGTGATTTAATTGAATACGATCTTAAAACCTCGTTGGTAAAAGCAGGAGCAAAGTCAACGGATACCAAACGCGTTCATGTCGTATTGCAACCGAGTAAAAAGAATAAAGATGACAAGACTAGCAGCAAAACAGCTGATTAAAAACTACAACAAACGTAATGTAGTCAACGGTGTTTCATTACATGTTGATACCGGTGAAGTCGTTGGATTGCTGGGGCCTAATGGTGCTGGGAAAACGACAAGTTTTTATATGATGGTAGGCTTGATTAAGGCGGATGAAGGTGAGATTACACTGGATTCACAGGTAATCACCCATCACCCCATGCATTTGAGAGCGCAGTTAGGTATAGGCTATTTGCCCCAGGAGCCTTCAGTTTTTCGCAAACTGAGTGTGACTGATAATTTACGTGCTGTTCTACAAATCCGCTCTGATTTAACTCAAGGGCAGATGGAGCTGGTGATTGAGGAATTGTTGCAGGAGTTTCATATACTTCATCTGCGCGATCAAATTGCCCTGGGTTTGTCTGGCGGAGAACGGCGGCGCGTTGAAATTGCCAGAGCGTTGGCTACCAATCCTCAATTTATATTGCTGGATGAACCTTTTGCCGGTGTTGACCCGATATCGGTAGATGATATTAAAAAAATCATAGAGCATTTGAAGTATCGCGGAATTGGCGTATTGATTACTGAGCATAATGTAAGAGAAACATTAGGCATTTGTGATCGTGCGTATATACTTAACGATGGCAGGGTGATCGCTGAAGGCGGGGCGGAAGCTATCGTTGCCAATGAGGAAGTACGTAAAGTTTATTTGGGTAATAACTTTAGTCTTTAATTTAGATTACTTATTAGAAATTGTGACTGAATGAAACAATCCTTACATCTTCGACTGGGCCAACAGCTGTCCATGACACCGCAATTGCAGCAGGCGATAAAGTTGTTGCAGATGTCGACATTAGAATTACAGCAGGAGATTCAAGAAGCGCTTGAGTCCAATATGATGCTGGAAATCAGTGATGAGGAAAACAATATTCAGGAAGCGGGTGTAACGCCGGAAAGAAAGATTGATAATGCGGATTCGCTTACCAGTCAGGGTTCGCAAACAGACATTCCCGATGAATTGCCTATCGATTCGTCTTGGGATGATGTTTATGAATACGCCCCTGAGTCAGGCGGGAATAGCGCAGAGAATATCGAATTTGAAACGCAGCGAACCGGTTCCGTAACGCTGCAGGATCATCTGATGTGGCAACTGGAGTTGACCACATTTTCAGAGCGGGATCTTGCCATCGCCATGGCAATTATCGACTCCATTAATGAAGATGGTTATCTCATCAGTAGCCCGGAAGAAATTTTTCAGGGATTGCAGGAGCAGTTCGACGATCTGGAATTCGATGAAGTTAATGCGGTCTTGCATGGTGTGCAAAACTTTGACCCTGCAGGGGTGGCGGCCATTGATTTACGGGATTGTTTGAGAATACAGTTACAGCAGTTGCCAAATTCAACGCCGTATAAAGAAGAAGCATTAACCCTGGTTACCCGGTATCTGGATCTGTTGGCCACCCATGAGCAGTCAAAACTCATGCGCAAACTGGGCTTAACAGAGCAGCATCTGGATGAAGTGGTGGCGTTAATCAGAACTTTGGACCCTAAGCCGGGCGCGCGGATACAGGAGTCTGAATCTGAGTATGTTATTCCCGATGTTTATGTGGTTAAGAAAAATAATAAATGGCAGGTTAACCTGAATCCTGACATAGCGCCTAAATTGCGTATTAATCCTTTCTATTCAGGCTTAATAAAAAGATCGGATAATAGTAAAGATAATGTCAGTATGAAAGGTCATTTGCAGGAAGCGAAATGGTTTATTAAAAGTCTTCATAGTCGTAACGACACCTTATTACGCGTTGCACGATGTATCGTAGAAAAGCAGACAGGGTTTCTCGAGCATGGCTCCATTGCAATGAAGCCCATGGTATTGAGAGATGTTGCGGAAGAACTGGAATTGCATGAGTCGACAATATCCCGGGTGACAACTCAAAAATTCATGCACACTCCCAATGGAATTATCGAATTCAAGTATTTTTTTTCCAGTCATGTTTCAACAGAAGGCGGCGGGGAGTGTTCATCTACGGCCATTAGAGCGTTTATTAAAGAACTAATCAGTAGTGAAAATGCAGCAAGACCGTTAAGTGACAGTAAAATAACGGATTTATTAAAAGAAAAAGGCATTAATGTCGCGAGAAGAACCATTGCCAAATATCGTGAAGCAATGTTTATTCCTTCATCAAGTCAGCGTAAGCGTATTTTATAGCCCAACTGACAGTAAAACCAACCACCATTAAGGAGTCATTTCATGCAAGTTAGTATTACAGGTCATCATATTGAAGTAACCGAAGCTTTAAAGGCACATGTTGACGCAAAGTTCGAAAAATTAGCGCGTCATTTTGACAATGTTACCGATGTACACGTTATTTTAACGGTAGAAAAGTTAATTCAAAAAGCTGAAGCAACACTGCAACTGAGTGGGGCTAAGTTATTTGCTGAAGATCAACAGGAAGATATGTACGTAGCCATTGACAACATGGTTGATAAATTGGAACGTCAAATTACCAAGCACAAAGAAAAAACCGGACAGCATAGATAAGGTAAACGGCTCAAGGTGAAACAAGTGAAGATCGATTGATCCTTGAGCCATCCACATGAAACTATTAATTGTTAGCGGTCTTTCTGGTTCAGGTAAAAGTATCGCCTTGGATACGCTGGAAGATTGCGGCTATTACTGTATCGACAATCTGCCAGTGATGTTGCTGGAAGACTTTATCAGTCATGTCATGCTGGTGGATAAGAAAACCTATGCAAAAACGGCAATTGGAATTGATGCCAGGAACCAGAGCGAAAGCCTGCTTAATTTTTCTGAAAGCCTGGATTTAATTCGCAGCAAAGGGATTGATTGCGAAATTATATTTATGCAGGCTGAAGAAGCCACATTATTGAAACGCTATAGCGAAACCCGGCGGCGGCATCCTCTGACAGATTTAAATATACCGTTAGTAGAAGCGCTGAAAATTGAAAGGGAAATGCTGACGCCTGTTGCCCGGCATGCCAGCGTAGTCATTGATACAAGCCGAACACATTATCATCAGTTGCGCGAGCTTATCCGGGATCAGATCGGAGAAAGGGATATGAGGCATATTTCCTTGCAGTTTCAGTCGTTTGGTTATAAGCATGGCGTTCCATTAGATGCTGATTTTGTTTTTGATGCCCGCAGCTTGCCAAATCCTTACTGGATACCGGAATTGCGAGGGTTAACGGGAAAAGATAAGCCGGTAATCGATTTTCTTAACGAGCAAGCCTTTGTTGCTGAGCTTTTTAAGGATATTACCGGGTTTCTTGAGCGATGGATTCCCCATTTTGAGGCTGAAGGACGTAGTTATTTGACCGTAGCTATAGGATGTACAGGTGGGCAGCATCGCTCAGTTTATCTGGTGGACTCATTGGCCAGACAGTTTAAGAGTCCTTTTCTAAATGTAATTGTCCGGCACAGGGAATTGCATTAGTTCATTTTTAAAATGCAGTCTCGGCAATTGCTCCTGCATTGCTTTACCTCCTGCATCCATGCAGTCGTCGGCACACCGCTACGCTGCTCCCGCATCGCTTAAAGCGCCTACTGTTGGTGCTCTCAGCAACCGCTCCGTGCGTTGCTCTTCCTCCTACATTCCTCAAGGGATGTGGAGAATGCAGATTTTGCATGGGGCAAACTATTTGTCCATGCAGTCGTTCTTTTTTCAACTGAATATAGGCTTGTGAATATGAGTCTATGCTGTTTTTAAGGATATTCTTCTATGGATGCTTCTGCTGCACCATCTACCGCAAAACAAGACAATAACGAGCTTTTACTGAAGCAGATTACAGGGCTACTGGAAAATGGCTCTCTCAATAAGGTCAGGCGTTTTATTCATGATTTACATCCTGCAGAAACGGCGCATTTAATTGAATCACTCCAGCCGGAAGACCGGAAAAAAATCTGGGCGGTTATCCCTCCTAATGTAATGGGCGAGATTTTAGTCGGATTACATGTCGAAGTAGCCAGTGGGCTTATTGAGATCACCGACAGGAAAGACCTGATTAAAGCGGCAGAAAGCTTAGAGTCTGATGATCTTGTTGATCTATTACATGTCATTCCTGAGCCTTTACGTTCAAAAGTAATGGATTCAATAAGTGTCCGGAAAATAAATCGACTGGAGTTTGCATTATCTTATGGTGATGATACCGCCGGCGGTTTAATGAGTCTGGATGTTTTGACGGTACGGGCGGATGAGTCTCTGGATGAAGTTTTGCGATATTTAAGAAAGCGTGGATCGATGCCCACAGCAACGGATAATTTGATCGTTGTTGATCGTCAGAAACATTTTCAGGGAGTTTTATCCTTAACGGTATTATTGACTAAGGATCCCAGTTCAATGGTTTCGGAGTCTATGGACTCCAGTATTCATGGTATTCCGTATCACATGCCAGCAGGAGAAGTCGCTTTGTTATTCGAACAGCGTGACATGCTTTCTGCGCCTGTGATTGCTGAAGATGGCAGATTGCTGGGAAGAATTACGATTGATGATATCGTCGATGTTATTCGCGACCAAGCTGATCACTCCTTTATGAGTATGGCGGGATTAAATGAAGAACAGGATATGTTCTCTCCGGTGGTCACGAGTGCAAAGCGGCGCGCAATCTGGTTGGGAGTTAATCTGTTGACTGCTTTTCTGGCATCCTGGGTTATTGGTTTATTTGAAGCAACGTTAGACCAAATTGTCGCATTGGCGATATTGATGCCTATTGTTGCCAGCATGGGTGGGATTGCTGGAAGCCAGACTTTAACACTGGTTATTCGTGGTTTAGCATTGCGCCAGATTAGTAACTCTAATGCAGAGCAATTATTTAGAAAAGAATTGGCTGTGGGTGCAGTAAACGGCATGTTATGGGCCGTTGTGGTTGCAGTTATTGCAGGATTTTGGTTTCAAAGTGCCAGTATTGGCGCGCTCTTAGGCTGCGCGATGGTTATTAACCTAGTTTGTGCTGCGTTCGCTGGCGCGAGTATTCCATTGTCGCTACAAAAGATAGGAATCGATCCGGCATTGGCGGGCGGTGTTTTACTAACAACGGTTACTGACGTTGTTGGATTTATGGCATTCCTCGGGTTGGCGACAATCTTTCTGATGTAGAAAGTAAAAGGGTAGAGACCTTGCGCTGCAACGTCTCTATATCTGATTTATTTCAATGATAATGTTTCAGTGCGGCCTTTCATCTCAATGGCTAACTTGTCTTCTTTAGACAGCCAGCCAATTGCGCGTTGAATGTCATTCTTATTGAGCCCTGTTTCAGTGGTGATTTTAGATACGCTGGTTGGTCCGTTTGTATCTAGATATTTCCAGACCTTGCCAGCCGTTTCTCCGATTGAATTAGACATTTTGTATCCCTTTATAGTATCGATGAAAAAATCAAGAAGTCTTTGGGTGGGTGTCAGGCAGTACAATATTTAATTCAAGTGTCTCCTGCTTATCATCTTGTTCAAAATTAACTGAAATCGCATCTTGATCCACGTTGACGTATTTTCGAATAACATCTAACAATTCTTTTTGTAATTGGGGAAGGTAAGACGGTTGGTTTCTGGAAGTACGCTCGTGAGCAACCAGAATTTGCAGTCTTTCCTTGGCAAGTGATGCCGAGCTGGCTTTAGATATTTTAAAATAATCCAGTAAACTCATCACTTACCTCCGAAAAGCTTCCCAAAGAGACCTTTTTTCTCATCAATAAATCGATGAGGCTTATCTTCACCTAAATAGCGCGCAATAATATCCGCATAGGCTTGGCCTGCATCACTTTTTTCATCAAGAATAACGGGAACTCCTGAGTTTGACGCATTTAAGACTGACTTTGATTCTGGAATAACACCTAATAAATGCAGTGATAAAATTTCCTGCACGTCATCTACGCTTAACATCTCTCCTAATTTGACTCTCTCTGGTGAGTAGCGAGTTAGCAGCAGATATTCTTTAATAGGCTCTTCGTTTTGTTCTGCTCTACGGGATTTGCTAGATAAAATACCTAGCATACGATCCGAGTCACGAACTGAAGAGACTTCAGGATTGGTTACGATAAACGCATCATCAGCAAAATACATGGCTAGATGGGCGCCTTTTTCAATACCAGCCGGGGAGTCACAGACTATATATTTAAAGTCTTTTTTCAGGTCATTTAAAATCTTGCCTACACCTTCCTGGGTGAGTGCATCTTTATCGCGTGTTTGAGAGGCGGGCAAGATGTAAAGTTGGTCGCAGTTTTTATCGCGAATTAATGCCTGATTAAGACTGGCTTCGCCATTGATGACGTTGACAAAATCATATACAACACGGCGTTCACAACCCATGATTAAATCCAGGTTGCGTAAACCCACATCAAAATCGATGACCACTGTTTTATGACCCTTTTTTGCAAGCCCCATGGCGATAGCTGCGCTTGTTGTTGTCTTGCCAACGCCGCCCTTACCTGATGTTACAACTATAATTCGTGCCACAAATTTCCCTCGATGGTAGTGTTATTACACAGTATCTTTAATAATTAAAGTGTTGTTTTGTAAGTAAATTTGAACGGGATTGTTATGGGTCGCTTCGTTCAAATCTTCGCTGAGTTTATAGGTTCCGGCGATTGAGATAAGCTCCGCCTGTAAATCCGAGCAGAAAATGCGTGCTTCTGTATTGCCCTGTACGCCAGCTAGAGCCCGGCCTCTTAGTGAGCCGTAAACATGAATATTGCCTTCAGCCATAATCTCGGCGCCGGCACTGACCTGAGCCAGAACGATCAAATCACCCTTAGCATAAATGCGTTGGCCTGAGCGAATCGGCTGAGTGATCAGCGTGCTTGTTACGATTTCTGTTTGCGGTTCAAGTTTTGGTGCAGTTACAGTTTCTTCTTTTGCAGTTACAGGCTTTTCTTTTTTAGGTCTAACAGGTGCGGCACCGGTATGTCCAGAATGTACTGGAATGCCAAGCTCTAATGCTCGTTTATTCTGTACTGGGTTGCCGCCGCGTATCCCAATCGGCAATAAATCCAGGCTACGAATGATTTTTGTGAGTTGATCAATGTCGATGTCGAGATCATGTTTATTCAGTTCTTCCAAGTCAAACACCAAAGGCGAATTCCTGAAAAACTCAGGCGCCAGACGAACCTTGTTCTGCAGTTGCTGCTCGATTTCGGTTACATCATTACTGGCTAAGACTAAAACAGGTACAGAAAAAGTACTGCTTTTGAATTCCAGCGATGGGGTGTAATTGGTGCTTTGTTGAGAGTCTGTCGACATCCGTTAAATCAGTTTGGCTGAAAATTTTAAAGATTCTAACATTTCTAATGGGAAAAATCATTGTTCTAAGGGGGAATAAATGATTTTTTGAGATAAGCATAAATTAATGGCTGAATAGTTAATATGTTGTTTATTTTGTGATGCTTATGGCGCTGTAAATAATGTTTTGGAATCAATCATCGGTGATCAAAACCATTTGTTTAATAAGATATTTATTGTCATGCCAGAGCTGACTTATCTTGCAATCTGCAACATTTTCCTTTACCTTAAGCGTACATCCGTAAAGGCTAGGGGTGCTTCGAAGATTTATTTCGGGGCTGAGAAATACCCTTTGAACCTGACCCCGGTTAATACCGGCGTAGGAAAGCCCCCAACTTTTCCCTGCGCCTTGTTCTGAAGTTTTGGAGATAAGCATGAGCGCCGTCATTAAAGAAGTTACGCCTACTGAGCCCAGTAGCGTAAAAATCGATTCCTATCCCGCATCGGAAAAAATATATGTTCAAGGCAGTCGTCCTGACATACAAGTTCCCATGCGCAAGATTACCTTGTCTGATACCCCCGTGCATTTTGGTGCAGAAAAAAATCCGCCGCTTTATGTTTACGACACCTCAGGGGTTTATACCGATCCTAATGTCGAAGTTGATTTAAAAAAAGGTTTGGGCTCTATTCGTTCTGCCTGGATAGCAGAAAGGAACGACACTGAAGAACTAACAGGCCCCAGCTCGGAATTTGGCCGTCAGCGTCTTGAAGATCCTGCTACCGCTGAGCTGCGTTTTGAACATATCCGCAAACCGCGTCGGGCAAAAGCGGGAAAAAATGTGTCGCAAATGCATTATGCGAGACAGGGCATTATTACGCCGGAGATGGAATTCATCGCCATCCGTGAAAACCAGAAAATGGAAGAAATGCGCCATTTGTGGAAAGACCAGCATCCCGGTGATTCTTTCGGCGCATCAATTCCTGATGTTATTACTCCTGAGTTTGTCCGTGACGAAGTAGCCAGAGGCCGGGCCATTATTCCGTGCAATATCAATCACCCGGAACTGGAGCCTATGATTATCGGCCGCAATTTCCTGGTTAAAATCAACGGTAATCTGGGCAACTCGGCAGTGACCTCGTCTATTGAGGAAGAAGTTGAAAAAATGCTTTGGGGTATCCGTTGGGGCGGCGATACCATCATGGATTTGTCGACCGGGAAAAACATCCATGAAACTCGTGAATGGATTTTGCGCAACTCACCTGTGCCCATCGGTACCGTGCCTATCTACCAGGCATTGGAAAAAGTCAACGGCAAAGCTGAAGACCTGACCTGGGAAATCTTCCGTGATACCTTGATTGAGCAAGCCGAGCAGGGCGTGGATTACTTCACCATTCATGCAGGCGTGCGCTTGCATCATGTGCCGTTAACCGCAAAACGCATGACCGGCATTGTTTCGCGTGGCGGTTCTATCATGGCGAAATGGTGTCTGGCGCATCACACAGAAAGCTTTTTGTACACGCACTTTGAAGAAATCTGTGAAATCATGAAAGCCTATGACGTGTCGTTTTCATTAGGCGATGGCCTGCGTCCCGGTTCAATTTATGATGCCAATGATGAAGCGCAATTCGGCGAACTGGAAACCTTGGGTGAACTGACCAAAATCGCCTGGAAACACGATGTACAAACCATGATCGAAGGCCCGGGTCATGTGCCTTTACACATGATCAAAGTCAACATGGAAAAACAGCTGGAAGAATGCGGCGAAGCGCCTTTCTACACATTGGGGCCGCTGACTACGGACATTGCGCCCGGTTATGACCATATTACCTCGGCGATAGGTGCGGCAAATATCGGCTGGTACGGTTGCGCCATGCTTTGTTACGTTACCCAAAAAGAACATTTGGGCTTGCCTAATAAACAGGATGTGCGCGAAGGTATTGTCACTTACAAAATCGCCGCCCATGCCGCTGATCTGGCTAAAGGCCATCCCGGCGCGCAGGCGCGTGACAACGCAATGTCCAAAGCGCGTTTTGAATTCCGCTGGGAAGACCAGTTCAACATTGGCCTGGATCCTGAAAAAGCGCGTGAATTTCATGATGAAACCTTGCCCAAAGACTCGGCCAAAGTCGCGCATTTTTGCTCAATGTGCGGCCCGCATTTCTGTTCGATGAAAATCAGCCAGGATGTACGCGACTATGCGGCGGAAAAAGGCCTTAAAGAAGAAGAGGCTTTATTAAAAGGCATGGATGAGAAATCCAAACAGTTCCTTGAAGAAGGCGCTGATATTTATCACAAAGTTTAAGAATTCAGCGTCCTTCCTCCTTAGTGGGGAAGGACGCCAACTATTCTTTTTCCTTTCTTTACCGCATTCTTGTTGGTATCTCTTCGGCGCTAGTGGTAATACCACGCACTTATCAAAAATCAGGCGAAAACAATGGGCTCTTACCAACACATTTTACTGGCCGTAGATTATTCCGAACATGGCGATACTGTTGCCAGAAAAGCAAAGGCCTTGGCAGCAAAATATCAGGCCAAATTGAGCATTATTCATGTGCTGGATAATATTCCCATGCCCGATACAACGTATGGCACAGTGATCCCGCTGGATAAAGACTCAGGCTACGATTTGCTCGAAGCGGAGAAAGCCAGGTTAATGCAGGTTGGCGATCGGTTGGGTGTGGATCGGGCTAACCGTTGGCTGGTCTGGGGTGCACCAAAAGAAGAGATTGTCCGGATTGCCGAGCAGGAACAGGTCGATATGATCGTAGTCGGCTCACATGGGCGGCATGGACTGGCATTGTTATTGGGTTCAACCGCCAATGGTGTTTTACATTATGCAAAATGCGATGTGATGGCGGTTCGATTGCAGGATGGTTAGCTTTTTCAGATAGGCGAGACAGGGTTTATGGCTTGTTTTTTAAAGCCACTTTCGCTTCATTCCAGAAAGCATCCAATTCAGCCAGTTGGCAGTCTTTTAAATTCCGCTCAGATGCTTTAACCTGTTGCTCTATGTGTTGAAATCGTCTGGAGAATTTTTTAGTGCTTTCCCTGAGCGCTACTTCAGCATTGACGTTTAAATGACGGGCCAAATTAACGACGACCAGCAATAAGTCGCCGATTTCTTCCTGAATATGCGCCTGATCACCGGATTCCCAGGCTTCTTTAACCTCATCCAGTTCCTCCATCACCTTATCAAAAACCGGCAACACATCCGGCCAGTCAAAGCCGTGATGTGCGGCGCGATCCTGTATTTTTTCACACTCGATCAATGCCGGAAGATTGCGGGCTACACCCGATAAAACACTCTCCTGTTCAGTAGTTTTATTTTTCTTCAGCCGCTCCATGGCTTTTTCCTGCTCCCAGGCTTGATGGCGTTCTTCATCAGTGTTGAAAACAGCATCTGAAAAAACATGCGGATGTCGGCGTACCAGTTTGTCGCAAATGCCTTCCGAAACCTGCTCAAAATTGAACAGCCCCCGTTCTTCGGCGATCTGTGAATGGAACACCACCTGCAACAGCAGGTCTCCTAATTCTGAACGCAAATCATCCGGGTCATTGCGCTCAATCGCATCGACGACTTCGTAGGTTTCTTCAATCAAGTAAGGAATTAAGCTGGTGAAGTCCTGCTTAACATCCCACGCACACCCATCTTCCGGGTGGCGCAGACGAGACATGATGTCCAGTAGATTTTGAGTGTTTTTTAGCATGGATAGCGTTACTTAAAGCGAAGATCCAAAATTTTCGTGGTAGCGTTGCTTGAAGCCATCCATATCAAATGAATGGTTCTGTGTGCCGTTATGTTCGATTTTAATTGCGCCCATTAACGATGCAATTCTTCCGGTAACTTCCCAGCCCATTTCATTCATCAAACCATATAAAAGCCCGGCACGATGTGCATCACCGCAACCTGTTGGATCAAGTATCGCTTTGGGTTTTGCAGCAGGAATAGTAATACACTCGCCGTGTGTGTAAATTTGAGAACCTTGAGCTCCCAAGGTGATGACTAAGGCTTCAACCCGTTCAGATATTTGTTCCAGTGACAAGCCGGTTCGTTCCTGCATCAACTCGGATTCATAATCATTCAATGTTATCCAGGTTGCCTGATCCAGAAACTTGAGCAGTTCCTCGCCATTAAACATAGGCATACCTTGGCCCGGATCAAAAATAAAAGGTATACCCAGTTCTGCGAACTGCTCGGCATGCAATTGCATACCTTCCTTGCCATCGGGTGATACGATGCCTATGCTGATTTCCCTGTCAGTCGGGACTGAATTCAAATGCGAGAAATTCATTGCACCGGGATGAAATGCAGTAATCTGATTGGATTCTTCATCGGTGGTGATATAGGCTTGGCCGGTATAACTGTTGTCCAGAATCTGAATGAACTCGCTGGACAACTGGTTTTGCGCCAGCCATTGGGAATACGGTTCAAAATCATGTCCGACTGTGGCCATGATTAATGGCTCTTCGCCCAGCAGATTCAGATTGTAAGCAATATTACCCGCACAACCGCCGTATTCACGCCGCATCACGGGCACCAGGAATGATACATTCAGGATATGGATTTTTTCCGGCAGAATATGGTTTTTAAATTTAT
>JBAZTN010000057.1:0-15535 GCA_041661895.1 Methylobacter sp.
GAGACGCAGGACGGCTGGGGCAGCCGCAGGCATTAGCGGTCGTGTGTTTTTTGCTGCTTGTTGGGCAGGGATGCCCAAAAAAGCTTTCGCAAAAATAGCGACTCCCCGAGTCGTATTTGTTTGCACGACTTGTCCTATCAACTTATACTTTCTACTTATAAAACAGTAAATTACTTTATTTTAGCCATGATTATACGTCATATTCAATTGATTATTGGACAGGTAATGTCGTATATATTACGTTAGGCTTCAATTGTGATTTGGTGAAAATTAATTTTTACTAAATAGATATAGATATGTATTTCGCATATCGATTAAATATAAAACAAAGGAAATTAATATGACATCGCAAGAAAAACTCAAACGTGCCATTGACACATTAAGAGAGTCAATAAAATTGGATTGGCAAGATTTAGCATCTAAGCAATTGACCACAGACGAAAGACATGGGCTAAGACAGCATATCGAATGGTGTAACAGTGAATTAAAAAACCTCTATGAAAGACTAGAAACAGAGGTTTAATTTAGTTAATTTATTGGGTTTTGAAATTTATGGCTTTCTATCAGCCTCTTAAGAAACACATCTCAAACCACTTATTAACAAAGCCGTTTTTAAGCGACTTGTTCAGAAGCGACGAGTTTCATACCCATTTTTTCGGCCCGGTGAGCAAGTTGCCGCAGTACTCGTTCGCGGTAGCGCTCTTCGTAGTAGTCTTGGCCCTGGTCGGTATACTCCTCACCCTTTGTGAGCATGGCGTAAATCAATCGTGCCAGCTTGTGGGCCGCCGCTGTTACTGCCTTCGCTTTGTCCATGCGTGTACATAATCGTCGAAAGTACGCCCCCAATGCCGATTTGCTACTTCGTAGTGCGGCTGCCGCTAGCCGTAACGCTTGGGCTGCTCGATTTGCACAGCGTTTGGTTTTACCGCTCATGACTTTACCGCCCGCCAGTAATCTTGGTGCCAGGGCACAGCCCCAGCCACGAAGCGAAGTGCTTGTCAGACGGAAATCGTGACATATCGGTGCCAACTTCCGAAACTACCGCCAGCGCCGTGGTCACATCAATACCATCAATACGCGTCAGATCGACGCCGCACATTCTGAACAGCTGAGTGCGCAGATCAAATCGAGGGGCATTGCGTGCGCGGCCTCTTTTCTTACCTTTAGTGGGTGCGCCATCATGAGCTTGTAGGGCTTGCAATTGTTGTTCAATCTCCTGATCACACTCTGTCAACTGGGTACCGATGAAGTCGAATTACGCCAGCGCCTGTTTGAGCGCGAACAGATGCTCAGCACGCCAGTTGCCTTGCAAGCTTTTGGTGATCGTTTCATCGCTGGCACGAATGCGTGAGTTCTTCATGGCTGCCAGGACCTGCCCATCACGTTCGCCAGCAATGATGGCGCGCAATATCTTCTGGCCTGTTTCTCCCACTACATCGGAGATGACGTTGGCAAGCTGGATGTTTATCTGAGTCAGTGCTTTTTGCATGTGTTGCACATGCCGCGCTTGGCTTCGAAGCAGCATCGCACGTTGCCGCGTCAATGCGCGTAACACGCATATCTCTTCAGCCGGACGAAACGCGCCTCTAAGAAGACCATAACTCATGAGTTGCTGCAGCCACTGGCAGTCCAGTACGTCGGACTTACGGCCGGATACATTTTTGACAGGCCGCGCATTGACCAGAAATACGGTGAAACCGCGCGACTCCAGCAATTCAAACAAGGGAATCCAGTAAACCCCCGTGGATTCCATCGCAACTGTATCGACCCCGCAAGCCTTGAGCCAGTCGGCCAAGGCATTGAGGTCAGCCGTGAAACTTGGATATTCGCGTACCGGTTCATCGTCTCGATCAGGCGGTACCGCTACAAAGTGAGACCCACTACCGATGTCGATGCCAGCGGCATTGAGATGAGTAATGGTTAGGGTTTGCCGGAACTTTCCCGATTTGAGGCTACTATTGTGATTGCATTGGGCCATGATTTACTCCATTATTCGTTGTAGAATGTAGCACTGCATCGGGAACGTCGCCTTGCTCACTCTCTTAAACGGGATATCGGAACTACGGACGAAAGCCGTTGAATCGATTCACCAATATTGATGACGTCACCCAGAACCACGCTAACATGCGGGCAATGGCACCATTGCTATACCGGTCTTTTGCAATGCCGCATTCCACTTTGCCACAACGGAGCGCAAAAGTGTTTCTTCGGCGCGATTTTCGGCGTAGGCCGATTACTTCGCTAACCTTTCATTCAACCCGGACTGGCGCGATAAAGCCGCGCCAGCCGGTTAATTCGAACGTTATGTTCATATGAACCGTCTCGCTAAAGCTTTGCGCCGCAAAGCCCTTGCTATTGTGTTGTGGCTCCTATTTATTGGGAGCACGTTCTTGATGTTGAAAGCGAGTACTGATCCGCTACCTTCTTCATTGCAAGGAACGGCAATCGAAGGTCTGTTCTCACAGCTACCCACTGGTAACCAGATCACTTTTGACCTCGCCGTTGGATTCATCGTCGGCTTATTCGTTTATGTTCTTGTAGTGTGGCTTCCTGAGCAATTCAAGCGGAATCGAATCCGAAGAAATCTTGCTCAGCAGTACGATTCGTTTAAGGAAGAATGTATTTCTATCTTCTTCTCGGCCTTGAGAGAATCCTACGACCTAGAGCAGCTCGAATACCTAAAAGATCCCTCATTGTTCAGGCAGTACTTCAAAGAGAAAGTCTCGCCAGATCAGGAACGGTGGCACACCGTTCTCAATGGGCTGGACGATCAATTGGTGAAGGCACTGGTCGTTGAACTCGAAATCTTTATGACGGAAGCTCACTATGCGCTCACGGTCATAGATATCGACAACCAGGAAGTTTTCGCTTTCCTGAAACGCTTGTCTCAAATTCTCTATCGCTATCGAAATTGGTCAGCCGATTATGACGACGTGAAGCAACTTTCCGGCTTTATGTGGTCTGTGCATACCGGATGGAACGTGATAGAGGGTTACACGGACAAAGACGTCATCGCCGAAATGATCGAGGCGATATGAAACATAACCCTGTGCTCAACCGGAGCGCGGTTATAATGTGGTTTTATTTTTCAGCTTTCCGGGCCGCGCCCGGTTAGCTTTACGTTATATTGCAAAAAGAAAGTTGTGTGGAGATTGTCTTGCTGAGGCACGAATGCCACAGATCGATAAAGATCGGCGACTGAGCGCTGCCGAGTTTGGTCAGTGGGTTTCCGCGTATAACAATGCAGGCATCAATGTTGGTTGTATGCCACCGCAAGACGCGTTGGAGCAAGCTAGAACGCGATAAGGCGCAATATGTTGAGGATGCAATAGCGAAGCGTATTGCACCGCATGGTGAAAGCTCGGCAGAATACGCTATCGCTATCCCTCCCTACATGAACTGCCTTTAGCGTCCGAATGTTGGTCGATCATGAGGACTGGGTTGTCTATTGGCGTCAATGGCATTAGGTCTTGCAGGTATATCATTTGGATTGCGTTGATCATGCACATGAGGCGCATTATGGTGTCCGGATGAATCGGGCCCATGATGGCGATACAGGGGAATATAAAACCTATCAATTATCACGGGTTGTTGCGCCGCCGCTGCGGCGGCAGCAGCCGCTTTCTCCTGAGCAATGGCGCTGCGCTTAAGTGCATTTATGGCTTCCTGCCTGTCCAACTCCTCTTGCCGCTCTTTGGCTTCTTTAAGCTCCTTTTCTTTAAGTTTCTCTTGCTCAGCCTGCCAGGCCTTGAATCGGGTTTGCGCCTCCTCAAGCCGGCGCGGATCTTCCTTTTTTATCTCAATTACATGTTGATGAGCCGTCGGCGGGCAGGGTGTTGACTGGTATTCGATTTTTCCTGCCGCTGATTCGCACTTAAAAATTTCGGCATTGACTGATGAAGTAATGACTGCCAATAAAAGAAAGATAGCTGTTTTCATTGATCAACTCCTCCACATATAAACAACGCCGGACATATGTTTAAAAAGTTTTTACATTCGCTTCTTTACTTCCGTTTGCTGCTGTTGACCTGCAATCAGGATACGCGCCAGTCTGCGCAGTCCATCGGATGAAATATCCAGACCAAAAGGCGCGCCTATCCTTTCAAGTTCATAAATCACATCGGTGGCCGCTATGAATGTTATATATTGCAATCCCTGTATTCCGGGCAATTCTTTTGAAATGGTTTTTAAAACTGGAGCCAGCCGCTGCCAGGTATCGGTAAAAAATACCCGAACCGGATCTGCACCTTCAGCATCGTGGTCCTTTAATCCTGCCTGAAACGCCGCACGGGAATCCATCAGAATTTCCATCAAGGTCTCACGCAGCTCTTGTGATTGCGTATCCTCGGATGCCTGTTTAATGGCTGAACTCAGGAACGCATCCCATTGCTGCCATGCAGCCTCCCATTCTTTTTGTTCTGCTTCGCTGAAAGCGGCAGCGGGTTTTGCCACAGCTATCTTAGTCGGTGCATTGAAGTCAAGCTTGATGCCGATGCTATTATCTCCGGCGTTCACGTCGCTGAACTTGATTGAATCGATTATGCTCTTAACTTCGACTGCATTCTCTTTCGGTAAGAAATGAGTCAGCGTTTGCTCAATGTTTCCACGAGATTCGTTTAAGTCGATTTTTACTGCGCCGAGTTTGGGTTCGGCAAAACGTTTGATCAAATCCTGGAGTCTATCAATGGTCAAATGACGGCCTTCCCGATCATAAGCGCTAGCCTTGGTAATGGGAAAACTAAGAACAGAACGTCCTGAATCAAGCGTTGGTTGCTGAAAAGTTTCTAAAATACCAGCCCACTCCAGAACGGTTAAGCATTGCCCACCTACACCCGTCCCGAATCGCGCCTGAACATTATTTAACAGCCGGAGCTGGCCATTTTGACCATTGATTTCAGGATCGGATAGCTTCAAATAACTACACCCTTGTCGGTCATTCCAAAGCTCTGCAACATTACCTTTGCCGGTATACAACTGGGTAGCCATTATTTTTTGAATCATGCTGTAATCAATCTGCAATGGGACGCTGATTTGATTGGCCGAGCTGCTCCCTGCAAAAATCATGAGCAGGCTGAAAAGGGTAATTACGAAACATTTATTCATAGATTTTCTCCAAAAATCGAATAGTCAACACTATAGAATAACACCGCAAAATGAACTCAAAATGAACCGTATAAAGAAATCTCTTTGTCAAATCGGCACATTCACAATTGTCTGCGGAGCAGCCATAACTGGCGGTATCTCTGGTATGTATTTGGGTCGTGTAAACTGCTGGCCAATAAATAAATCATTACTGACAGCCGTCACATTTTCCAGCCAGCGAGCAGATACCTGGCAAGCTTCCGAATAGGGTGGCTCTTTGCACATGTCCACTTTCCCGTCACCAAACAGATTAAAATGCAGCCCCGGTAATGGCCGCACACGCATGCCCGTCAAAGGTGCGGTGTAATCCATGATCGTCGGCTCATTGAAATTGAGCAGATCGAGGATAAGCTTGGGTACTTGATAAAGCGGCATACTGCCGATTTTAAGTGGCCCGCGCTGACCATCAATAATAATCATCGGCGTGCGCACATGAAACTTGAACATATCCGGAGTAAATTCACTGCGATTGGCCGTCAGCACACCTGACTCCACATAGCCCGCATAATTCTCGCCCAGAAAAGGCAAGTGATCGCCGAAAACCACGATAATGCTGTCAGGGTCACGTTGCCGCATTTGATTAAGAAATGCCATCAATTCCCGCGACTTGTAATACATCGTGTTGGCGTAGGCAGGCACTTCCTCGACCTTGGATGGCGAAACCACTTTATTCGGCCTGCTTTCACTCAAGGGATAATTCCAGTGGCCGAAATAAGTCACAATGTAATCCAACATCGGCTGCTTGGCATCCAGTGATCCGGAAATTTTCTCCATCACCTGTCGGTATAGCGAAGCATCGGAGAGAAATTCACGATTCATGTCATCAAGCACGAAATCCTGCAGCGACCAGTAGGTTTGAAATCCCATACGCTCATAAGCATTTACACGGTTCCAGAATACCGGCACATTCGGATGCGAGGCAATTGTCCGATAACCCTTATCGGCAAGAATGTGCGGCAAACATGGTACGTTATTGAGTAACTGCCGCTCGAATTTGACATTGTTTTTTAGTACAGGAAATCCGCATAACACTTCAAACTCGGAATTAGCGGTAAAACCACCAAATACCGGAGTCAGCGCATGGGAATAATCCGCGCTCTTCCACAGCTTGCGAAAATCGGTCGACAGAGGATTTTGTTTAAACTTGGCCTTCTTCAGTTCGTTAGGATCCCAAAAAGATTCCAGCAACACGATATGTACGTTGCGTGGGGTAAATGGTTTCGTATCAACAGCCTTTTTCGGCGCCGCAGACAGCAGCTTCTCGGCAGCCTCCTGAGCCATGTCGGAGTCAGGCGGAACGTCGGCTAAAGCAAAATAGCGGGCTCCTTCCTGCAGGGAATAGAGTGTCGCGCCATGCCACACATAATTGGATCGCTGATCCCAAACCGAGTTTCCAAAGTGCTGATCAATCGAATCTGCAATGGCAGCAGGTTTATAAGTCAAAATAAGGCCAAAAAGAATCACAACCATGCTGGCAAGATAAGAACTCCAATGACGCATTGTGAAATTGAACAGTACCAAACTGGCGATAGCGGCAAGCGGGATGGCCGCAGCAAAGAAACGCCAGCCATCGAGGATCAGTAACAATGACTGCAATGCATAAACATCGTCCGGCATAATCGGTCCGCCAAAAAACGATATTTTTACGGCATTTCCCACATACAGGATGCCCATCACCAAAGCATGGATCACAAGAAAAATCCACAGTCGTTTCGAGAAAGCAAAAAGTATATAAGCGACGCCCAGTTGCAGCAGAAAATCGTAAGGAACCGCTACGGGTAGTATCTGCACATCAAACTTTATGGTACTGATCAGATAATACAACGCATAAAGCAGAATCGTAGAAAGTAGCGGCAATAATTTTGATGGCATAAATCGGGAATGAAGGTTGGTATAAATCTAATCTGCTTAAGCGCTTTATACTACCACAAGCCAGACACATCCCCGCCCTTCCCTGGTTCATTTGTTTCATTACCCTGCCTTTCAGCCTGCTGGATTACAAGATATAACTATTGCCCGTCACTCTTCATCCATCATAGAATGGCCGCCCTCTTAATCTCTTTTTTTGGATTTCTTAATGTCAGATACAATTTGGTTCAGAACCGGCGAAGCAACAGTATTTTCCAGTGAAGGTCAAGGCACTGATGCTATGCCTGAAATACTCATAGGCAGCGTAAAAGGTCCTGCTGGCAACGCTTTTGCTACCTTAATGGGACAAACTGAAGGCCATACCCGTATGTTCGCCATTCGAGCCTGCAATCAGCAAGTCCGCCCTGCGACGATAATGGTTCCCAAAGTCACTATTAAATCGAGCGCCTATGTGGAATTATTTGGCGGCCCTGTCCAATCGGCCATTGCGGATGCTGTTCTGGATAGCGTCATCGCTGGCGTTATTCCTGCCGATCAAGCCAATGACCTGTGCATCATTGCCATGATCTGGATTGCTCCCGAATGCGCAACCAACCCTGATCTGGATCGTAAAGATTTATATCGCACCAACTACGAGGCAATGAAACTGGCTATTTCTCGTGCCATGAGCAATTCGCCTAGCATTGAAGAATTAATTGCCAACCGGCATAAAATCGTCCACGAAATGTATGACCCGGAAACCGGCGAGTCTCAGTGGTAAGTAGAGACTAATAATAAATGGCTAACTCCCCCTCTATCGCTGCGAGACAGGAGTCGAGTAGTCCCCAGAAGCGATAGTGCATGTGTTTTTACGCAGCGTTTTGTGCGGAGTGAAAATGCAGGCTTTCCGAAATCGCGTCGAGTCATTGGGATGATGTGAGCCACCCCTTGTTGGGTGGCGAACGAGAGACGCAGGACGGCTGGGGCAGCCGCAGGCATTAGCGGTCGTGTGTTTTTTGCTGCTTGTTGGGCAGGGATGCCCAAAAAAGCTTTCGCAAAAATAGCGACTCCCCGATTGCCGCTTACGGTTTAGGGGGAGTTGTATTTTTGATCAATAATGTAAAGGCAGGATAGGCTCTATACCCTCAAACTCAGCACCTGGATGATGCTTGATAATTTTTTGGGTAATCTCGCCTATTTTATCTAAAGGAATATCAAGCAGGACTAACAATTCCCCGTTCTCAATTGCATCTTCAAACTTATGCAATTTCGAATTACCAGAATTCATTCCAGCCATTCCTCCCATCAGCGAACCAATCGTTGCACCGGCCATTATGATTCCTAATATTACCCCTCCGGCAATAACGAACCCGGAATAAGCTAAACCCGCCAAACCCGCTAATAATCCTGTTGTACCACCCAAGACTACACCACGTTCCAAGGCCGGAATAAAATCGGTTTTTTGTAACACGGATGCCTCAGGCATATCCTCCAGCGGCGTATCTCTCTTAGCCAGTATGTGAATGTGCCGATCTTCTATTCCTTCACTACGGAGCTCCGCAACAATTGCGTGGGTAGTTTTAATATCAGGCGCTAAAAAATATATTCTTCTCATGACTATTCCTTTTTTGAAATAAATTTCAAGTTATATTTCATGTTGATTAAGATGATCATGAACAAGTCATTGGCGCGAAAACGGGAAACCTGTAGCCTGAAAATCATCCGAATCTCCGATTTCATGAGCAATGCCGCTATGAAATTAAATCGTTTTTTATTATTTATTTATTGATAACCCATGTCAATTAGTACGAATACTTAAGGGAACCTCTAAAAATCCGGCACACTTTGTTTCTTTCAGAATGTATGATCATTAGCTTTCCTATATAAATTGTGTTGTTTCTTCATACCCTTCGAGGTGTTCGTGGTATATTTTTATCATAGCGAAATCGATACTTATACGTTGTCAGGAAATTTACAACTTACACTAATAAGTCGTCCTCCCCGACCCGCAAAATAAATCACTCTCCAAACAAAACTTAGATCATGAGTAAAATAGAATTTGATGCTTGCCCCGAGTGTGATTTGTTACTTAACACTGCCCTGCCTACCATTGGTGAAAAAGCACACTGTCCACGTTGCGGATACCTGCTTCAGCGTCCGCGCAAACAAAGTATAGAACGAACTTTTGCCCTGTCCATCGCCGGGCTGATATTGATTTTTCCAGCCAATTTAATGCCCCTGGTCGGCATTAAGGTTCTGGGTAATACTCGGGATGGTACTTTATGGTCTGGCGTGATTACTTTATTTGAAGAACACATGTGGGCCGTTGCCGTACTGGTGTTTTTATCGAGCATTTTGTTTCCGCTGCTGAACATTTTCTTATCCTTGCTGGTCAGCGCACATCTTTATTTTAAAAAACCGAATCGATATCTGGCCGACTGGATGCGCTGGCTGCAACACATAGATGAATGGGCGATGTTGGAAGTTTATACGCTGGGAATTATTGTAGCCTGCGTTAAACTTGCCTCCATGTCTGAACTTAAATTCGGTTTTGGACTTTACGCGTTCGTAGCGTTACTGATCGTAACCGGTATGCTGGCTAGCAGTCTGGATATGGTTTTGTTCTGGCGACAAATCGGACAATTAAGAAAATGAAATCCAAAAAAACCGCCTTGGCTCAGGGTTTTATCCGTTGTCATGACTGCGGCTGTTTATCAAAACAGACGAGCAAAAACAGGCTTTGCCCGTTGTGCGGCAGCCGGTTGCACCCACGGTTACCTAATAGTTTTCAACGTACTGCCGCATTGCTATTGAGCGCTTTCTGCTTATATATTCCGGCTAATATTTTTCCGATCATGACCGTTACACGCTTAGGCGCCGGTGAACCGCACACCATTATCGGCGGCATTATTGCGTTAATTCATGGCAATATGATGCCCATAGCCATGCTGGTTCTGGTCGCCAGTATTCTGGTTCCCTTGTTAAAACTGCTGGGGCTCAGTTTATTGTTGCTCAACGTTCATTATCGCTGGCAAGCCCACGCCAAAAAATGGACTATCATGTACCGCATTATCGCTTTTGTGGGCCGCTGGTCGATGCTTGATATATTTATGATTTCAATTCTTGTATCTTTGGTTGACATGGGCGGTGTGGCGCAGGTTATCGCGGGTCCTGCGGCAACGGCATTCGCTGCGGTCGTAGTGTTAACCATGTTTGCAGCCAAAAACTTCGATCCACGATTAATTTGGGATAACCAGCGCTAAAATGAATAACTTTACTGACCCTGATGCATCAGAAGTAACCATCAATAAAAAAACCGAATTGCCCCTGGTATGGTTTTTACCCTTAATTGCCCTGCTGGTCAGCGGCTGGCTAATCGCCAAATCCTATAATGAAAAAGGTCCGGTTATCACTATCAGCTTTCCTACGGCAGAAGGCCTGGAAGTGGATAAAACCAAAATTAAATACCTGAATGTGGAAATAGGCAAAGTCACCGCCATCTCCATCAGCGACGATTTAAAAACCATTTTGGTTACCGCGCAAATGAACAGCACTGCGGCCAGTTATTTGAACAAAAATACCAGCTTCTGGGTAGTGCGCCCGCAAGTGGGCCTGGGCGGGATTTCAGGGCTGGGCACACTGCTCTCGGGGCCTTATATAGCCATAAAACCCGGCGATGGCTCCAGAGAAGATCACTTTACCGGATTGACCACCGCGCCCTTGTTAAAAAGCAACATCGAAGGCTCCCATTTCATTTTGGAAACCAGTAATCTCGGTTCCATGAAACCGGGAACCCCGATCAATTTTCACGGCATAACCGTCGGCGAAGTACTCAGCCACAAATTATCAGAGGATGCGAATGCGATACGCTTAACCATTTTCATCAACAAACCCTACGACCAGTTCGTCAGAAAAAATACCCGGTTCTGGATAGACAGCGGCGTAGATTTATCCGCCAGCGCTGATGGTTTTAAAGTCAGAACCGGGCCTTTGATTTCCTTGTTAAGCGGCGGCATTGCCTTTCGTGCCTCTACCGAGGACACGATTGAAAGTATCCAGCCTGAAAACAGCATTTTTCAACTGTACGATACTTATGACCTATCTACCCAGGTCATATACGAACACACCTTAAAATACGTTATGTACTTCAAAGGATCGGTACGCGGTTTAACCGTAGGCGCGCCAGTGCAATTACGCGGCATTCCCATCGGCAAGGTCACCGAAATCAGCCTCGAACTGGACAAGAAAACAGCTGAAATACATATTCCGGTAATCGTTGAACTGGAGCCGGATCGCATAGTGGAAGTGAATAACAATAACAATGTCAGTGATGAAGATATCATGGCACAGCTGATTAAAAAGGGCTTGCGAGCACAATTACAAACCGGCAGTTTGCTCACCGGTCAACTGCTGGTCGATTTAGATTTTCACCCAAAAAGTCAAATTGTGTTAAGTGACAATAAAAGCGTCTATCCTGAATTCCCCACAACCGACAGATCGTTGGATCAGATTACCCATTCTGCCAACATCATCATGGATAAAATCGCCAAACTGCCATTGGAAGATTTAACGGCGGAAGCCAATAAAACCTTACAGTCACTACAAGGCACGTCAAAAGCCGCCACATCCATGCTGGGCAGCGCTGATAAAACCATGAACTCAGCACACCACGTATTAAGCGAATTAGAACCGGGATCGAATACCCACTATGAACTGGAACAGTTGCTTCAAGAGCTTACCCAGGCAGCAAGCTCAGTCAAACAACTGACCGACTATCTGGAACAAAATCCCGACGCGTTGCTTCGCGGTAAAAAAGAGGAATAAAGCTTATGCTAAATAAAATATCAAAAAGGTTAATGCTGCTATTAATCAGCACCCTGCTCTCAGCGTGCCTTTCAACGCCATCAACAAGTTTTTATGTGTTGGAACCACTAAGCAAGCCATCAGCACCATCGGCCGAAGTAGTAAAAAAACGCCTGATCGGCATAGGTCCCGTGTCTATGCCGGCATTTCTTGAACGCAAACAAATTGTGACCAGAATGCCGGATAACAGCATACAAATCGCTGAATTTCATCAATGGGCATCGCCTTTAAAAGACAATGTCACTCAAGTATTAACCCATAACCTGGCAAACCTACAACCCAATGACATCATCAGAGCCTATCCCTGGATTGCATACGGGGCAGTTGACTATCGCATCATAGTCGACATTTTCCGATTCGATACCACTCCTCAACAGACTGTAAACCTTGAAGCCAACTGGGCGATAATGGATGAAAAAACGCATACTTTATTAAGCAATGGTCGCTCCAAAATCGAACATAAACTTGATGACCCGTCCTATCCAGGCACTGTCAAAGCACTAAACAAAATACTCAGTAAATTCAGCCAGGAATTATCTCTGGCACTGGGTAAAATAAAGTAAAAGTCTTATAAAATCGCCTCTGTAAGTGAGGCAGTGGTATTTTATTCTTGGATTTACATAAGAAATCCTTTAGAATTGCTTGAATTACTGGAAATACATTTATCTTAATTTGGGGTGTTAGCTCAGTTGGTAGAGCAGTGGACTCTTAATCCATGGGTCCAGGGTTCGAATCCCTGACGCCCCACCAATAAAATAAAGACCTTACGAGAAATCGAAGGTCTTTTTTATTGCCCGCGGGACACTGACGAGGCACTTCGAAATAAAAAACCACAACAAACCGCAATAAAAGCCAATAAGTATGAAGACGCGGGATATTTGGCACAAAAAGAATATTTAAACGGACAGTCGACCAAAACATTAGACAAACCGTTCTTTTGGTTACTAATCACCACAATACTTTCTCAGCATCTAACGCAGAAACTGATTCGTCAATTACAACCAACGTGTTCTATCTCCGTTGATCCCATTACCGTGATACCCTTGTTGTCTGGATTTGATCCTAAGACAGTTGTGCTCTCAGTTGCAGATGCCAAGTGGGCTTTGCAATGTAATTTTATGGTCAAGCCTCCCATTACATTGACATTGCTCCGTAAGCAATACCAACCATTGGGATTCAAAAGTAGCATCGTTGTTCCTCCCATAACGTTAACCCCAGAATTAACCAAGACCAAAGACGGCGAATTGGTAACTTCTAAATCGGCAGCTTCATCTCCAATACCAAAAACTGTAACTGATGTTCCGAGCGTCTTGTAGTCTGGGTTTTTTCCGAAGGGATGCTGACCCCAAGCCTTAAGACAGTGTTCAATGGGATCATCAATTTCTGTTGCAAAGGTCGACATACTGAATAGTATGGTCATGCTTAAGATTATTAAATTAATCAATTTTTTAGTTATAGCCATTTCGATTTCCTTTTTTTCATTAAAACATGTTCGGAAAATCAGCCAAACACAGCGGATTAGGTGATGTGTGTAAAGGATTTCGTGTTTCGGCTATCACCTTTACCATCCCACACTGTAAAAGAGCGTGGGAAATTTGCCAGATTTATAAAAAAGAGCGTCAAAACTTAGTGGAAAAAATTGGAAGCTGTTTTTACATCCCATAGCATTGCCTAGCGATATTTACTCATACTTGAAACTCGAAATCTAGTTAGTACAAATACCTAATCAAACACATAAAGATATCCAAACACTACCCGCTTTTGACGATTAAACTGTTGACGCCGGTTGAAAATTGATCGTCCGTACCGGTTGAATTTTGATTAGATTGAAAGCTAAGTATATTGACGATTCTGAATCGAAAAGATACCTGTCAGACCGATTCCGGAAAAATCTACTTTAAATGGGCAAAATTCAACAAGCGTCAACATTTTTACCTGACTTTATTTTTCATAACTGAATTGTAAAAGCACATTTCCACACCCCCCTGCTTTCCTTAACATAAACCCTTAACGTCGATGTAAAATCCTTCAATTAAGTTAACATACCGGTGGTTCATGAATCCAAATGCTGGATTAATCCCTGTAAGTGTATAACCACACAAGCAGTAATCACACGCTTTTGCTACGGACAAGGTAAAACAATGCACCCAGGCTTTTTCTATCAACTCTTGCTCATCAGTCAGTTTGAGCTCAAACGGGGCTTTGCAACCCGTAAAGGCTTACTGACTCTAGTGACCTTTGGGGTCGTTTGGTATTTTATCCTGCTTTATCCGCTTCGATTTGCTGCGGAACTGCTGCTGGAGGAAAAAGGCTTAAGGCAATACTTCATTTTTTTTGATTTTATCGGTTTTGGGTCATTACAGCATTGGTCCATTCCTGAGTTCGGCGTGTTTTGGCAGATTGCACTGATTATCTTCCCTATGTTGAGCATTACGCTTGCTGCCGATCAAACCTGTTCGGATCGTGAACGCGGCACCTTACGTTTTATAGTTTTGCACAGCAGCCGCAACAGCATATTCTTTGGCCGGTTTGCAGGCGTTATGGTTATTCAGACGCTATTGATCTGCGCTACCGCATTAAGTACCCTTGCGTTGGTCCTGTATCGTGATGCCACGCTTTTTACTTTAGCAATACCCAACGTACTAGTCATAATTCTAAATTTAATCTTAGCGGTTCTGCCCTTTACCGCCATGATGGCGACTTTATCCGCCAGGGTTAAATCTGCAGGGCAAGCGACCGTCTGGGCTGTCCTGATCTGGACGTTTCTCGCTGGCATTATCAGCGGTTTTGCCTACTACCTGCCGGCACTCGCTTTCTTTAAATTTCTGATTCCCGGCTTTCAGTTATCTGACTTGGCGCAACTGTCAGAATGGAAAACGCTGCAACTGGCTTATATCCCCCTCTTGCAAAGCCTTGCTTTGTTAGCCTTGGGGCGCTGGATCATGGCGAGGCAACCGCTGTGAATTCGCCGATTATTCAATGTCAGCAGCTTAACCACGTTTATTCGGGCAAAGTCGCGCTCCACAATATCAATTTTGAACTGAACGCGGGTGAACCTATCGGTTTGGTCGGTCCCAATGGAGCCGGGAAAACCACCTTGCTCAGTATCCTGTCCGGTTTTTTGCATCCCACTTCCGGCAACGTCAGGTTGTTCGGTCACCCGCCTGGCGCAACACAACTCATCGGCAAAGTATCGGCACTTCCACAGGATGCAAGACTTGACCCAAGCTTTACTGTTGCTGAGCAACTGGTTTTTTATGCCCGTCTACAGGGATTGACTAAACAACAGGCTACTTTGGAAGCAGGCAGGGTTTTAGAGAATGTCTCACTACAAGAGACCGCCCATGAAAAACCGGGCGCGCTCAGTCATGGCATGGCTAAACGTGTGGCGATTGCCCAGGCACTGATCGGCAAACCGGCACTCATATTACTGGATGAACCCACCGCTGGGCTTGATCCTGTTAGTGTCCGAACGGTGCGGGCAATAATCGCAGAACAATCATCAGCGACAACCTTTATTATCAGCTCCCACGATTTGCCAGAACTTGATCGACTGTGTCAGAAAATTTTACTACTGGAAAAGGGTATTTTGCAGCCAGAAACAATTAGCATAAACGAACAACAGGCTGCCACCCGTTTTATTACCCTACAAATGGAAACCTGTCCGACACAGGAAGTGATG
>JBAZTN010000058.1:0-15083 GCA_041661895.1 Methylobacter sp.
GCCTCTGGAGAACTTCATCCAGCAGGCTATTCACCGGCTCAGCGTACTCACCGGGCAGTTTCCGGGCGCTCTGACAGAGAGATTGTCGCAGCCTGCGCCGCTGCCCAAGATTCCCAAGACCATCCACATCGGTCAGCCTGCAGAGCTGCTCCGTCGCCGCCCTGACATCCGTATTGCGGAACGGACTCTGGCAGCGGCTACTGCCCGTATCGGCGTTGCCACCGCCGATCTTTTTCCGCGCGTCACATTTGTCGGCACTATCGCCCTAGAGGCCAGCACCTTGTCGGGACTCGGCGCGGCGGGTTCAGATACCTTTTCCGCCGGTCCGCGGATCAGTTGGGCAGCGCTGGATCTGGGCCGCGTGTATGCCCGCATCAAAGCCGCAGATGCCCAAGCCGAGGCCAGCCTGGCCCAGTACGAGCAGACGGTGTTGAACGCCTTGGAAGAAACGGAAAACGCCCTGGTGAATTATAACAGCCAACGCAGTCGAAGAGAGTTGTTGACCTCGGCAGCCAAGGCCAGCGAAAGGGCGCATGAGCTGGCTCACCTGCGTTTTGCGGAAGGGGTGAGCGATTTTCTGACGGTACTGGATACTGAATTACGTCTATTGCAAGACCAGGAGCGTCTGGCCCAGAGTGAAACCGCCACCGCGACAGCGTTGGCAGCACTTTACAAGGCTTTAGGGGGCGGCTGGGAGTTGGGATTTGATCCGGATAAAACCGAAAGCACAAATCATGGCGGCGAACAGAGGGGGCAAGAATAGTGAATGCTGATTTTTTTATTCCCGCCCATTTCACAGCCGCCTGTGGTACTAAAATATGATTTACTTCATACCCATATCATCTTCGGCGGTAGTTCGGATAATCAGTGTGATGCAACAAAAATGGCCAAGATTTCCCAGGATTAAATTTTAGTTTTAGCCTCACGCTCCTGCTCGCGCGGAGCGACCTTGGCCAGTTCAGTCAACTCCTCGGCCAGAAGGTCGAGGATGTCGTCTGCCGAGACAATGCCTTCAAGCCCTCCTTCCAGGTTAACGACCGGGATACGGCGTATTCCTTTGGTGCGCATAAGCCGAATCGTTTCAAAGATACCGTCTTTTTCCTGAACATTGAAAAGTTGCGGACTCATGATGTCACCGACGCTGAAATCATTGATATCCAGGGAAAGGGCAATAATTTTGATGACTATATCGCGATCTGTAACAATGCCGACCGGCACTCGCTTACCCTCAAGCTCATCTACGACCACCAAATCCCCCACATGATACTGACGCATGAGTTGCGCCGCTTCCGGGATGCTCATTTCTCTTGTGGCGAACACTACGTCACGGTTGCAAAATTCACTGATAGGCATTGGCATTTCCTCTCGATTAGTTACGAATGAACTGAAAGTAAAGTTAACATAGAAGCTAAATTGAGCATAGAACATTTGAAACGGGGTAGATCAAGGCGGCCAGACTATGGGAACAACGGCGCGTACCATAGGCTCAGGTTATTTAGAAAAAGCGACGATTAAATTCATATTTCAATAGATATTATGCTTGTAGGGGGAAAACCGTATAAAATTAGTCAAGTTCTATAACTTAGACTCGTCATGAACGCACATAATCTTGTAGTTAGAATCAAATGTATCTTATCCCTGCTTATTTTGATGGTGATTGATATTATTCCGGTTCCCGTTATTGCTACAATAGGCTTGTTTATTGTGATTTTCAGGCCTCGCTGGTTTATAGAATTAGTAGATGCTCTTTACGAGAAATAAAGAGTTATTGGGATACTCTGAGGGCAAAGCGGTTTTATCGAGTAACCCAACAGAACTTAAGTTGAAGGTCATAGATGGATGAGTAACGACAAAATTGATTCATGCCTGATATTCGCCCACCGTGGCGCTAATAGAGAGGCGGCTGAAAATACCCGGGCAGCCTTTGACAAGGCGCTGGAATACGCTATTGACGGTATTGAGACCGATGTTCAATTGAGCCGGGATGGGATACCTGTGCTCTGGCATGACCCTTTTCTGGATAAGCTTGACTATGCCGGCAAGCGCATTGATGATTTTGATTTAGAGCAGCTTGAGCAAATCGATTTTTCCGGATATTTCAGTTCTGAAACAGTACCGGAAGGTGTGTTGAGTCTTAAGGAGTTTATCGACACCTATCACGGACGCTGCAAGCTGAATATTGAAATCAAAAATCGCGACTGGGAATCTCAGGAACGGCAAGAACACAAAATCCTGCAAACTCTGGATATTGTTGGGGCATTGGCCAGTGAGGGTGTGTTTATGTCCTCATTCAACCTTGCCAGCCTGATTTTTGCACATCAATTCGCACCGGATTTTCCGCTTTTTCATATCTTAACGGATGATCATACCGAGGCTGATATTGAGCAGTTGCTGAAAGAACATACCTTTCTCAGTGGTTTTTGTCTGCCCATTGGTGTACTTAACAGCTCTATTTGTAAGCTTCTGCGTATGGATGATAAAAAAATTGGGGCTTACACCTGTAATAGCACAGCGGAAATTCGCAAAGGATTGAGACTGAAAGTAGACATCATCATGACTGATTGTCCGCAAAAGGCATTACAGATGAGGGGCCGGTGGATCGGAGCTTTGCTCACCTAGCAGAGCATCATTTCGATGTGCTCATTTGTGGAGGCGGCATCTATGGTGCCTGGACGGCTTATGATGCCGCTCTTCGCGGTCTGAAAGTCGCTATCGTTGATCAGGGCGACTGGGCATGTGCGACCTCATCAGCTTCAAGTAAATTGATCCACGGTGGCCTGCGTTATCTGGAGTCGCTGGATTTCAAACTGGTCAAGAAAGCATTGAGTGAACGCGAGATGCTGATGAAAGCGGCACCGCATCGCGTCTGGCCACTTCGTTTCGGTATTCCTATTTTCACGGACGGCCGGCTTAACACTCTACTCTTGAAAGTGGGTTTAACGCTTTACGATTTTTTGGCAGGAATCCTCAACACCGACCACGCCCATCGTCGTTTCAGTCGAGCCCTATTTTCGGAACGTTTTCCCTGTCTCAATCCAGCGTCATTAACAGGCGGTTTTACCTTTCTTGACGCACAGACAGATGATGCCCGCTTTGTCCTTGAATTGATTGATGGCGCCATGTCGGCCGGAGTTGTCTGTGTAAATTATTGCAAGGTGACGAACTTTATTGAGAATAATGGGCAAATTTGCGGCGCTAAAATTCAAGATAGTGTCGAGGGTAATACTGCAGAGGTTTATGCCCGTCAAATCGTCAAAGCGACAGGCCGATGGATAACAGAGAGTGAGTGCAGATTATCCAAAGGCGTACATTTAATCCTGCCCAAGATACTGGAAAATGAAGCTCTGTTATTGACGGCGAAATCCGATGGACGCGTTTTCTTCATGATGCCGTGGTACGGACTGACCCTGCTTGGCACCACCGATACCGATTATACCGGTGATATTGAGCATGTCACCGTGTTGACGGATGAAATCGATTATCTGCTGACCGAAGCCAATAGGGTATGTAAGTCAGTAAACTGGACAGAACAGGACATTATCGGCCGTTATGCGGGGCTCCGCGTTCTGAAACAGAGTTCAAACGCAACACCTACTGATGTTAGCCGCGACTGGGAGCTGAAAACTGCTGATAATGGTTTGCTGATGTCAATTGGCGGTAAGTTTACTTCGGCCCGAGAAGATGCGGCTCAGATTGTTAATACGGTTTGTGAAAATTTGGCTATCAATGAGCCTTGTAAAACCAACGGCAGATCATTTCCGTGGCTGCCGGAAGCGGATTATCTGCTATGGTTTGATACGATAATGGTCAAAGCAGAAGAGCAGGGTATCGACTACGAAAGTGCACAATGGCTCATACGGCGACATGGAAAGAGAGTTGTCGAGATTTTTCATTTAATTGAACACGATCCTCAGTTGTCCTGGCGTATAACGCCATCGCTGCCCTTTATACTTGCGGATCTAGTGTTTTGTGCCCGTAATGAAATGGTTATTCATCTGGAGGATTTGCTCAGGCGGCGCATCCCGGTGCTAATCTTGTCGAAAATGACGCAAGCTGAATTGCGTCGCCTCGCTGAAATCACTGCAAATACGTTGGGCTGGGATGCAGCCACCTTTAACAATGAACTCGAAACCTGTGCACGAAAATGGCTGCTCCATTAAGTACAACGATTGCACTCGATTTAGGCACAACTTCTATTAAGGCGGGGTTGCTGGATGATAACGGGGAACTGACCCGGATTATTTCCCGTCCCGCACCGGAAATAGCCGTGAATGGCGGGCGGTATGAAAGCGACGCCTTGGCGTATCTTGCGGCAGCAAACCAGCTTTTGGAAGCATGTGTTGCCTATGCAGGCAGCAATCCCTCCTTAGGCCTATGCTGCCAGCGCTCATCATTTCTGATTTGGGACAAAGCCAGCGGAACGCCCGTCACCAAGCTTATATCCTGGCAGGACAATCGCGGCGCGGTTAGCTGCCCGGTCCTGCAAGCAGAAGAAACAGTAATACGAAAGTTGACCGGCCTGCGGCTTACGCCCTATTATTTTGCGCCCAAAGTAAGGCTATTATTGCAAGAGCATCCTGAGTGGCGCGCCGGGCTGGAGCAGGGTGAATTACTTATCGGAACGCTCGACAGCTTTCTGATTTGGCACTGGTCGGATGGTCGCTATCACCAAACCGATGTTTCCATGGCGGCACGCACGCTGTTGATGGATATCCGGAACAGGGAATGGTCGCAAACATTGTGTGACCTGTTTGATATTCCGTTGCAAATATTACCCAAAATCCTGCCATCATCTGATTTGAGCTTGCCCTTGAACAACGGCTGTATCCTTCAGGCCAGTGTTGCGGATCAGTCTGCAGCTCTTATTGCCAGCGTAAGCATGGATCGGTCCGATGCTCTCGTTAATTTGGGTACAGGCGGTTTTGTCATCTGCTATATTCCGGAACCGCAAAGTGTGGTTATTGATGGCTATCTACAGACTCTGGTGTATCAGGATAGCTTCCAGAGAACGTATATGGCTGCAGAGGGCACGATCAATTCCATTGCCGCAGCGTTGGCTCCTTATCCTTTCAAAGAATGCCGAATAGAACACCTGGCTGAATCAGGTAATATATTTTGTATCGCAGAGCCGAGCGGAATCGGTGCCCCCTACTTTCTCGACATACCCGGCATTGTGTTTTCAAAACCGGTTGAACATCTGACGGCGAATCAGGTTGTCTGTTTGTTGCTGGAAGCCATTATTTTTCGCGTGGTGCGGATACTGCATGATTTTCAACGCCTTTACGGCATCAAGCGCATCCATCTGTCGGGAGGACTCGCCGAGCTGCCGGTTTTACAGCAAGGAATAGCGTTGTGTGGCGGTCTTGATGTCTACAGGTTGCAACAAAAAGATTCCAGTTTGGAGGGGGCGGCCATGCTTGCAGCGGATTTGCCGGCTGCTAATATACAAGCTTTTAAAGTGCAGATTCCCGGCAATTTTGAAGCTTTACGGGATAAATATGAACACTGGAAAATCTGGTTCGATACTTTCCTCAATATCTGAGTGATTATTGGAAGTGGGTTTAACAGAATCAGTTGTATTTTTAGTTTTGTAAGGTATATCATCGAACCAGCTTAAATATTGAGACCTCCTCGATTTAACAAGGTGTTTGAATTCAAAGAAAGTCTCTGTGTCGACAAGAAAACCAGTGGTTGCCTAACAGTTTTAGGGTGACTGTGCCAAAGATGTGAATTTAGAAAAGATGGTGATTTTCTGAATGCTCATCCAGACCTTTAGACGAAAGCCGACATGAATAAAAAAACTTACCCAGATGACTGGCCCGATATAGATACGAAACTCTACAACAGGTCGGTTAAATTATTTAACGCCGTAAAAAACATGCTGAGCGTCAAGCTTGATTTGCATGCCGATACTCAGGTTGTTCTGGAAGGCGACATCTTTTTACTAAATCACTTTTCCCGTTTCGAAACGTTCATACCGCAGTTTCTTATTTATGAGAAAACGGGGGCTTACAGTTGCGCGATTGCCTCTGGTGAATTCTTTACTGAGGACACTGTGTTGTCGAGATATCTTAAACATGTCGGCGTTTTTCCTCACGATCATGATCGCCTGTTTGCATTGCTGGCCGGGCAGATTTTACGCGGCCGCAAAGTCATTATTTTTCCTGAAGGATCCATGGTAAAAGACCGGCGGGTTATCGACAAACACGGTCATTACAGTATTTACTCCCGGGTTACCGGCAACCGTCGTAAACATCACACCGGCCCTGCCGTTCTGGGTCAAGGTGTAGAAGCTTTTAAAGCGGCTATACGGCATGCCCATAAACATAAAGATATCGCCCTGTTGCGGCAATGGAAAGATGCTCTGCAAATCGACAGCCTTGATCAGCTGATAGCGGTAGCGAATAAACCGACGCTAATGGTTCCCGCCAATATTACTTTTTACCCGATTCGTTCTTCTGAAAATTTATTGTTTAAAAGTGTTGAATTGTTTTCTGACGGTCTAAGCTTACGGCAATCCGAGGAATTGCTGATCGAGGGCAATATTATTCTCAAGAATACTGATATGGACATACGCATGGGCACCCCCGTTAGTCCTTGTTGTGTCTGGGACTGGCGCACCCATTATTTGATGAGTAAGGTTGCTCCGGGGATTAAGACGATAGATGATGTATTTACCTTGAATTCTTCCCCTAAAAACTGGAGGCAACGTTTACTGGGATCGTATTTTATAAAAAATGCCCAATGTTCTCGTGATCAATACATGGAAGCGATTTATGCCAATGTCACTATTAATTTAAGTCATCTGGCAGCAACGCTGATCATGTATTACATTGGCGAAGGTCAGACGCATATTGAAAAAAACCAGTTTTATAGCATTCTATATATCGCCATCAAGCATTTGCAAAACAACACAGAGATTCATTTGCACCGAAGCTTGCTTAATCCCGATGATTACAGTGACCTGCTTAAATCCACTAACATGCGCTTCGATCATTTTATTGGTGCAGCCAAAGAGGCCGGGCTCATTCAAGACAAGGTGAATAGCTATCAGTTCTTGCCCAAACTTTTAGCCGAATATGACTTTGACAGCATACGTCTGGAGAATCCGATTGCGGTTTATAATAACGAGGCCGAACCTATACATATGGTTCGCGATACCCTGATTGCCGCTATCAGCGAATTTGCTAACACTGATACTGCCAAACTGGCAGCCTGGCATTTTGAGGATGAATGCCGCACTCTGGCATGGGAAAAACAGGCTTATTCACACTCTAATTTTAACGAAATCAATCAACTGGAAGCTGCTGTTGCAGACCCGTCACCCTTTTTTTTCCAGCCGGAACAAGCCAATGGCATTGGTATATTACTGATACACGGCTTGCTGGCCAGCCCTGCTGAATTGAGGGATTATGGTGAATACCTGGTTAAACAGGGTTACACAGTATTGGGTATCCGGCTAAAAGGTCACGGCACCTCACCCTATGCGTTACGCGACCAGCGCTGGGAAGACTGGTTTGGTTGTGTGCAAAGAGGTTTTAGCATTCTCAAGATGCATTGTCGACGCATATTCGTCGCCGGATTTTCTACTGGCGGCGCATTAGCGCTGAAACTGGCCGCCGAGCAACACCATGAAATAATCGGCGTCATTGCGGTTTCCGTGCCGTTAAAATTTGTTAATCCCGCTTTTATGTTGGTTCCCTTACTGCACGGAACCAACAAACTTGTCGGGTGGGTTTCTGCCTTTGAAGGTGTAAAGCCCTTTATCGACAATGTACCTGAACATCTCACTATCAATTATCGTAATACGCCAGTCAGGGCCCTGTATGAACTGAGGCTGCTGATAGCGCACATCGATGCACTATTACCGGGTATTGGTGTGCCGACCCTGATTATTTATGCCGATCAGGACCCGGTAGTCTCAGCTAAAAGTGCACCGGCTATCTTCGATAAACTGGGTTCAACAAACAAAAAAATCCGCGTCATTAATTCCAATCGTCACGGTGTTTTGATGGAAAATATCGGCGGAACCTGGAGTGCAGTTGATGAGTTTTTAAATGAGCTACGCGATATCTACGCAGTAGATAGCAGCCTTGAAGACATGAAAAATTGCATACCCTTAGCAAAGGCACAAGGAGCAAAGCAGGGAACAGTTCCTAAAAACCCTTTAAATCCCGTTATGCCCAGCTAAACACCTTCGTCCAGTGGGAAATGTATAACATAAGGAGACAGCATCATGAAAAATGTAGTTATCGCAGGGTATTGCAGATCCCCTTTCACACCGGCACAAAAAGGCCAGTTGGCTAAGGTCAGGCCAGACGATCTCGCCGCACAGGTTGTCAAAGGCTTGATCAATGAAACCAGTGTTAATCCGGAAGATATTGAAGATTTAATTTTGGGTTGTGCCTTTCCAGAAGGCGAGCAGGGGATGAATCTGGCGCGTTTAATCGTGCATCTTGCCGAACTGCCAGTTACCATTGCTGGTGTCACCATTAACCGCTTCTGCGGCTCATCTATGCAGGCTGTACATATGGCAGCAGGCGCGATTCAAATGAATGCCGGCGAGGTGTTTATCTGTGCCGGCGTTGAATCCATGAGTCGGGTGCCGATGGGTGGCTTCAATTACCTGCCCAATCCCAGCCTTTACAAAGCTTATCCTCAAGCCTATATCGGCATGGGTGAGACGGCGGAAAATCTGGCTTTGCAATATCATATCGACCGCCTGGCCCAGGAAACTTTTGCCGTAGCCAGCCAGCAAAAAGCGGGAGCTGCCCAGCAAAATGGCTTGTTCGCTACTGAGATTATTCCCATTAAACGCGCTGACGGCGAAACCGTTCAATACGACGGCTGTATCAGGGCGACCACGACGTTACAGGCGCTTGCCGAACTACAACCCGCTTTCCTTAAAAACGGTAGCGTTACCGCTGGAACTTCCTCGCCGTTAACCGACGGCGCGGCCGCTGTGCTGGTTTGCAGCGAGGAATACGCAGACACTCACGGGCTGGAAAAACTTGCGCGTATCAAGTCCTTCGCCGTATCCGGCTGCGCACCTGAAATCATGGGCATAGGGCCGGTCAGCGCGACCCATAAGGCCTTGCAACGGGCCGGATTGACCTTGCAGGACATCGATATAGTCGAGCTGAACGAAGCCTTTGCCGCGCAATCTTTGGCTGTTCTTAAAGACTTGCCGATCCCGCCGGAAAAACTGAATCTGGACGGTGGCGCTATTGCCTTGGGACATCCACTGGGCGCATCAGGCGCCAGAATTACCGGCAAAGCCGCCAGCCTGCTGAAACGGGAAAACAAGCAGTTTGCCCTCGCCACCCAATGCATCGGCGGCGGGCAGGGCATAGCGACTATCCTGGAGGCTATCTGATGAACATCCAGAAGGTTGCGGTGATTGGTGCCGGGGTGATGGGTGCCGGTATCGCCGCCCATATTGCTAATGCCGGTATCCCCGTCTATTTGCTGGATATTGTCCCTAAAGATGCCGATAACCGGAACAGCATTGCCGAATCGGCCATCGCCAAGTTACTTAAAGCCGAACCCGCGGCATTCATGCATAAGAACAACGCTCGTCTGGTCACGCCCGGCAACATTGAAGACCATCTTGAATGGTTGAAGGAAGTTGATTGGGTAATTGAAGCGGTCATTGAAGATCCGGCCATCAAGCAGGCGCTTTATCAAAAACTGGATAACATCTGCCGCCCCGATACCCTGATTTCATCGAATACGTCTACACTGCCGTTGAAACTGTTAACCTGTGACATGCCGGACAGCTTCAAACAGCGTTTCATGATCACCCATTTTTTTAATCCGCCCCGCTATATGCGCTTGCTGGAACTGGTTGCTGGTTCAAAGACCCGGCCTGAACTTGTTGCGGCCATAAGCCGTTTTGCAGACACCCATCTGGGTAAAAACAGCGTTACCTGCAAAGATACGCCGGGATTTATCGGCAACCGCATCGGTATTTACTGGCTGCAATGTGGTCTGCTCGAAGCGATCAAGCTGGGTTTGACAGTGGAACAGGCCGATGCGGTTATGTCGGCGCCGTTTGGCATACCGAAAACCGGTGTGTTCGGCCTGCTGGATCTGGTCGGACTTGACCTCATTCCGCATATACTGGGCGGCATGAAACAGGCCTTACCCAAGGAAGATGCGTTTCATCAGGTCAACACTCTTCCCTCATCGGTACAGACCATGATAGCCGCAGGCTATACCGGCAGAAAAGGCAAAGGCGGTTTTTATCGTTTGCAAACCCACGATGGCGAACGCATTAAAGAAGCCATAAACCTGCAAACTGGCGAATATCGAAAGAGTGAAAAATTCGCCTTGCCGGATTTGCCCAGGACGCAGGATGAGCTGAGGGCTTTTTTGGTTTCGGCAACTGCTCCCTGCGTTGCTCTACCTCCTGCATCCATGCAGTCGAGCGACGAGGCAATCTGCCAGTATGGCTGGAAAGTGTTATCCAATACCCTCGTTTATAGCGCCAGCCTGATTCCCGAGATTGCCGACGACATAGTCGCCGTCGATACCGCCATGCGACTCGGCTATAACTGGAAATACGGCCCGTTTGAACTACTGGACCGGATTGGAGTTGGCTGGTTCGTTGACCGATTGATAGCAGAAAACCGTGATGTGCCGCCGTTGCTGACAAGCCGCCACAGCCTGTACAAGGTCGATTCCGGCAAACGTTTGTTTGCCGATTTATATGGCATTTATCACCCTGTCCACAGAACAGAAGGGATGCTACTGCTGTCCGATATTAAATTGCAGGATCAGGCGGTACTGGCAAACCCATCGGCTAGCTTGTGGGATATTGGCGACGGCGTTGCCTGTCTGGAATTTCACAGCAAAATGAATACGCTGGATATGGATAGTCTGGCATTGGTCCGGCAAAGCGTCGAAAAGGTCAAAACTGATTTTTCTGCACTGGTTATTTACAACGATGCCGACAATTTCTCAGCCGGTGCCAACCTGACTTTGTTGGTGAAGGCTATTCACGACCAAGACTGGCCTGCGGTAGAACAATTGATCAAACAGGGTCAACAGACTTACCAGGCCTTGAAGTATGCGCCGTTCCCTGTTGTTGGCGCCCCTTCGGGATTGGCGCTGGGCGGTGGCTGTGAAATACTGTTGCATTGCGATGCCATTCAGGCGCATGCAGAACTGTATGTCGGTCTGGTCGAAGTGGGTGTGGGTCTGGTTCCGGGCTGGGGCGGTTGCAAGGAATATTTGCGCCGCTGGCTGGAATTTGCCAGACGTCCTGGCGGCCCGATGCCGGCCGTTGCCCAGGCTTTTGAAACTATC
Source organism: Methylobacter sp. (assembly GCA_041661895.1). Taxonomy (GTDB): domain Bacteria; phylum Pseudomonadota; class Gammaproteobacteria; order Methylococcales; family Methylomonadaceae; genus Methylobacter_A. The sequence continues at coordinate 11,311 of JBAZTN010000058.1, forward strand.
GGCATGGCCAAGGTTTCCAAATCGGCGGCGGAAGCCAAAGAACTGTTGTTTTTGTCCACAACCGATGGCATTACCATGAATAAAGACCGGTTATTAGCCGATGCCAAGGCCAAAGCGTTGTTGCTGGTGCCGGGTTATACGCCGCCTAAATCCTCCAGTTTCCTGTTGCCGGGTACCAGTGCCAGAGCGGCAATGGATATCGTGATCAACAACTTAAAGCTGGCTGACAAGATAACGGATTATGACGTTGTAGTTTCGCAGCAACTGGCTGATGTACTCAGCGGCGGTTTGTCCGATATCACCGAGTCTTTAACCGAAGATGACCTGCTGAATCTGGAGCTGAAAGCCTTCCTGTATTTGGTGCAACAGCCGGGTACACTGGCCAGGCTGGATCACCTGTTAAAAACAGGCAAGCCATTACGTAATTGATGCAAGGAGCATCCCATGATCTGGTTAATCTCGCTATTCATTATTGCCTTGGTTCTGGCTTATGTCAGGGCATCACTCCGGTGGACTACGTTAATTCTGGCCGGATGGTTATGTGCCTACACGCTGTTACAGGGCATGAGTGCTATGGTGGTACTGTTGTGGGTTGTTTTTGACGTTATTTTTATCCCGCTCAATCTGCCGTTTATCCGCAAAAGACTATTCAGTCGTCCGGTTTTCAAGTTGATGCGGCGAATGCTGCCCCAGATGTCGCAAACTGAACGCGAAGCGCTGGAAGCGGGTAATACCTGGTGGGATGCCGAATTGTTTTCCGGCCATCCCGATTGGAAAGTGCTGCTTGATTTGCCCGCCGCGAAACTGAGCGCCGAAGAGCAGGCATTCATTGACGGCCCGGTGGAAACTCTTTGCAGTATGCTGGACGACTGGGACATTACGCATAATCGCCGTGATTTGCCGCCCGAAGTTTGGGACTTTATCAAGCGGCATAAATTCTGCGGCATGATTATACCGAAGTACTACGGAGGTCTTGAGTTTGGCGAGTACGCGCATTCCGAAGTCGTCATGAAAATATCCAGCCGCAGCACTACCGCCGCCGTCACCGTCATGGTCCCCAATTCATTGGGGCCCGCTAAATTACTGCTGGCCTATGGCACGGAGCAGCAAAAAAACCATTATCTGCCACGTCTGGCAACAGGCCAAGAAATCCCCGCGTTTGCGTTAACCGGCCCTCATGCAGGCAGCGACGCCGGTGCAATGCCCGATACCGGCATCGTCTGTTACGGCAAATTTGAAGGCAATGACAAGGTGCTGGGCATACGTATCAATTGGGAAAAACGCTACATCACCTTAGGCCCGGTTGCCACGGTGCTGGGTCTGGCATTTAAGCTTTATGATCCTGATCGCCTGATCGGCGACAAGGAAAACATCGGCATTACGGTCGCGCTGATTCCCACCGATACTGCCGGTGTTTTCATCGGCAGGCGTCATTTTCCGCTGGATTCCGCCTTTCAGAATGGCCCGAACTGGGGCAAAGACGTGTTTATTCCGATGGACTGGATAATCGGCGGCGTGGGGCAGGTCGGCAATGGCTGGAAGATGCTGATGCAATGCCTTGCTACCGGCAGGGCGGTTTCCCTGCCTGCGCTCAGCACCGGCGCGGCAAAAATGGCCAGCCGCAATACTGGCGCCTATGCCCGCATCCGCAAGCAATTCAATCTGCCGATTGGCGAGTTCGAGGGCATTGAGGAGCCGCTTTCGCGCATAGCGGGTGAGACCTATATTATCAATGCCGCCCGCAAGGTGACTGCCGCCGCGCTGGATGACGGCCAGAAGCCTTCGGTTATTTCCGCAATTATCAAATACGAACTCACGGAAAGAATGCGTCGCGTTATTAACGACGCCATGGACATCCAGGGCGGTTCTGGTATTTGTCTGGGGCCTAGAAATTATCTCGGCCGGATGTACCAGGTGATTCCGGTCAGCATTACCGTTGAAGGCGCCAATATCCTGACCCGAACCATGATGATTTTCGGGCAGGGAGCGATACGCTGTCACCCTTACATACAGAAAGAAATGGAGGCATTAAACAAGGTCAATCCCGAGCTGGCCTTGCAGCAGTTTGATGAAGTCCTGTTCAAACATATTGGTTCCATGATGCATAATCTGTCCGCCGGTTTTTGGCTGGGATTAAGCAACGCCCGGTTTGTCGATGTGCCGGGCGATCAGGATACGCGGCGCTATTACCGGCAGATTGCACGGCTCAGCGCCGGATTTGCACTGGTCACTGATTTTGCATTGCTGATGCTGGGCGGCTCAATCAAGCGCAAGGAAAGAATCTCGGGGCGCTTTGCCGATGTCTTGAGCAATCTTTATCTGTGTTCCTGCGTGCTTAAAAACTATCAGGATCAGGGCAGTCCCAAAGACGACTTGCCGCTGCTGCATTGGGCCTGCCAGCAAACCCTTCATAGTGCCCAGCAATCTCTGCAGGGTATTTTCCATGCATTGCCTGCGCGTACCCCGCCTGTCATATTAAGCGCTATTTTCCATGTCTTGTTTAGGCGTCTCCCGGCTATCGTATTAAGGGCGTTGCTTTTCGCCATCGGCAAGCCCATTGAGCCACCAGCTGATCATTTGATTCACCAGACTGCGGCTGTGCTGCTGAAGGACTCACCGTCCCGCAACCGCTTAACCCACGGCATCTACATTAACCATAAGCCCGATGATGCCACCGGCAGAATCGAAGTCGCCTTCCAGGCTGTTCTTGCCGCAGCACCGGTGGAGGCCAAAATCCATGCCGCACAAAAGCGCCAGCTATTAGCGAAAGGTGCTATCCCTGATCTGCTTGAAGTGGCGATTAGCAAAGAAATTATTACCCGGAAAGAGGCCGAGTTAATATTAACCGCTGAACAGGCCAGACTGGCAGCCATTAGTGTGGACGATTTTAGTCCTGAGCAATTAAGCAATGTTGGCATTACAGAATGAAATGATTACGGAGGTGAATAATCTTTAAGTCACCAGCATTAAGGATGTGGGGTTAATCTTCTTAACGCAAAATTAACACTTTGTTAACCTTCATTTAATATTGGTTTTTTTAAACTGTTTCCAGAAACCACTTAATCAGGAAACAATCCTTGCCAACTCAAATCAGACTGGAATTTGATAAATTCATCAAATTCCATTTTGCTATACCTTTCCTGTTGTTTTTAATCCTGTTTTCCGGTCTGGAGTTTGCACGGCTGGATTTATGGATTAGCCAACATTTTTACAATGCAGAACTGCATCAATGGCCTTATAAAGATAACTGGCTGATCGAAACGGTTGTACATAGAGGAGGGCAGTATTTTATTTATATAAGTGCAGCGAGTCTGTTGCTTTGTCTGCTGGCATCGTTCAGATCAAATTCTGCCTTACATCACTACCGCCGCCATCTGGTTTTTTTACTGGTCGCCAGCATCAGCGGACCGATAATCATCGCACTTTTGAAAAGTCACACGCACATTTACTGTCCTTGGTATTTGACATTATTTGACGGCGATAAACCCTATGTGCGTTTATTCGATTACGCAACCAACAATTTGCCAGTAGGGCATTGCTTTCCGGCGGCTCATTCGGGATCAGGTTTTACCTTTATCAGTCTGTATTTTTTCTTTTTTATGGTTAAGCCCGAATATAAATGGCACGGACTCTATTTTGGCCTGGTTTTAGGTGCTGTATACGGTATCGGCCAGCAAATGCGCGGGGCGCATTTTTTAAGTCATGACGTATTCTCGCTGGCCGTGTGCTGGTTTTCTTCATTATTTTTATTTATTGTATTTTTCAGGAAACAA
>JBAZTN010000059.1:0-15074 GCA_041661895.1 Methylobacter sp.
AATTGCCTTCTTTTTGACCAGATACAGAACTACGCCAACCAATCGTCCTTTCGTCGTTTATTCAGCGAACCGTCTCTGAAATGGGGGGAAATCTGTATCTCCTACAATGCGATGTCGGAAAAAGTTATCGTCTGGAAGGAAGCGGAACCACACTATACCAAGACGATCAAATTGATAAAGGAACTGGACCACCTCACAGGTCTACTCTGTCGCTTACTCGCCTCTCTGGTCGTATTCGGGAGCGCAAGCGAGAATGAGATATGGGCAACCGTAAAGCAGCTTGGCGGCAATGTCCACGAGGCTCGCCTGAAACACACTTATAAATATGTTCTGCTTTTCACGGCTGCCACCGCCATCGGGGTCATGTTGGGAAGAGAGATTTCGGTCTCGCTACACAATGCTTTTCTGTTTCCGGATAAACCATTATCGCATTTTAGTTACACAACGTTACGGTGGATCGCCTATTCCATTCCGATGTATGTCCTTCCGATAGCGCTCGTCTTTATTTCACGGACGCTCGCCTTCAGGCGCCAACGTGAGCAAGCCGATCGATACTATGGATTCTATATGGCAATGATGATAATGGGGTTCATTGTCAGCACCATGGTATCGACGCTTGTTCTCGAGTTAACGTTCTACCGCAGAGAGTATTTTAATTTTCTGGAAAGCTTCCTAGACCATATGCGCTGGGGAATCCTGCCGGCGCTCATGTGCGGTTTTGTGGCTTATCGAATGGATACTCCGGTGAGCGAATCAGAAACTCCAGGTAAACTCATTATGGCCGCTGCGTTGCGTTTTCTTGGGTGGGGATCGGTCGCCTTCATTATCATGCTTTATGCTACCGACGACTTGACGATCCAGGAGTCGAATTTGCGTTTCACCCTTGTCGGCACGGCTTTCTTCGTGATCGGCCTCTTGGGGGCGTCTGCCCGTTTCAAAACGGCGAGGCCAGATGATTAGCTATTCCCTCCCATGTAATTGGTGGAGCAGGGGACGGGAAAGCTCGTCCGTGGATCACTGGGCCAAAAAGCCTTTTATCCCTCGTTGATCTCACCCTTGATCATTTGCCTAGCCATGCCTGAAAGCGTCCATCCCAAAGTGGTGGTATTCTTCTGCCGCATAGCTGACAAAGCCTCTCCCTGGCTTACCGCCAGACTATTCAAGTGAAACTGCACGCCAACGCTGCCAGCATTCTTAAACCTGAATCAGCCTGCTCCTCGCTGGCGTGACTGAAGTTGAGGCGCAGCTGGCCGCAGCCAGCCTCATTCAAGGGCAAGAAGGGTTCACCGGGCATGAAGGCTACACCAGCTTCAATAGCCTTTGGCAAGAGCAGACGAGTGTCAATGCACCGATTGAGGGTGAGCCAGAAGAACAGACCACCGGGCGGAGTCTGCCAACTGGCAATGTCGCCAAAATGGCGACGTAGCGCGCTTTCGAAAGAATTTCGACGTTGACGATAGCTTTCCGCGAGTTCCTCCAAACGCTTGCTGTATTCCGGATCGTTCAATTGTTGCAATACCAGCCACTGACTGACACGGTTGCTGTGCAAATCCGCCGCCTGCTTGAGACGCGTCAGGAAAGGCAACAAATCCGGAGATGCAACAAGGTAGCCGAGGCGCAATCCTGGTGCCAGGCTCTTCGAAAACGATCCTTGGTAAATCCACGGTGCCCGCTGAAGCAGGGCACACACCAGTGTTCGTTCGCATTGGTCATACACCAGGTCGCGGTAAGGGTCGTCCTCAAACAAAGGAAGACGAGCGGCATCGCATGCGTCAGCTAGGGCGTTGCGTTGACTTGCATCCAGACAGCGCCCGCTCGGATTCTGAAAAGTGGGAATGGCATAGGCAAAAGCTGGCTTTTCGCGCAGCAACACTTGCACATCTGGCACTTCTGCATCGTAAGCAACGAAGCGGGCACCGAAATAGCGGAACACCTGCAAAGCCGCCAGATAGGTTGGCGACTCTACCGCTACTGCAGTGTCGGGATCTATGAACAGTTTGGCGACAAGATCGATCCCTTGCTGCGAACCGGAAAGAATCAACACCTGCTCCTCTGTACACTGCAACCCTCGGCCGTGCAGTTCTTCGGCAATCCGCTGCCGGAGTTCCAATTCGCCTTCGCTAGGGCCGTATTGCAGGATGTGCTGCGGCATGGTGTCCAGGCTGAATTGGGGAAAACTATCGACCGCCGGTAGGCCGCCTGCAAAGGAGATCATACCCGGTCGATTGACGACAGCCAGGATTTCCCGGATCGGTGACGGATGCAGATCGTGGGTACGAGAAGAAAAATGAGTACTGTGGTGTGAATTCATGGCGAGCGATGTATAAACGTCAATAATATTGACCTATAGTCATACTAATGGCTACACGTATATAATGTCAATATGGTTGACCAAATATCCCCTGACAAGACACCACCCAATGATAATGCCACGGCTGCTGACGCGCTCTCGTCTAAGCCGGACGAAGCCTCATTGCGCCTGGCTATTGAGCAGTTTTATTTCGGGTACCGTGCTTTTACCGTACAGCCCGACCGCATTCTCGATCAGCGCGGCCTGGGTCGGGTTCACCACCGCATTCTCTATTTCGTCGGTCGTAATCCGCAGATTTCGGTCAATGCCCTGCTGACCATGCTAAACATTAGCAAACAGGCTCTGAATGCGCCCTTGCGGCAGTTGATCGAAATGAAACTGGTAGCGATGAGTACCGCCGAGCATGACCGGCGGGTGCGACAACTGTTATTGACCCCGGCCGGGGGAAAATTGGAGGCTCAGTTAACCGGCACACAGATGAGGCAGCTACAAGCGGTATTCGAAGAGGCAGGAGCAAGCGCCCAGGCTGGCTGGCATCAGGTTATGCATAGATTGAGTATGCAAGGTTGATGCTGTGAGGGGGCGCCCAACAAGTACTTACAGCGGCTCGTCAAAAAGCTGTTCTTTTTATCCCTTTCGCTGTAGTTTCACGTTCAATGTCGGCTTTGTAGAAGAGCGACTGTCTCCTTGGGGGCGAAAACTGCTACCGCGACAAACAGTAGTCAGCCTTTAGCAATCATACGTTAATCAAGAATTCTTCTTAGCGCAAATGCGTTGCATAACAGCAGGCTTTGGCGTGGTCTCTTCCCCCTGCTCAAATGCGATTATGCTCAGCAACGGCGAGTAGATTTCGCGCAGTTCATTTGGTAGCAACAAGAAATGGGGATTACTTGGTTTGCCATAGTGTTCGTTACCCGCCATGAAAGTTTCATAAATCAGCACTCCGCCTGGATTAAGCATTGCAGCAAGAGTTTGGAGCAACGGTCGATACAGATAACGGCTGACTATTATTCCGTCATACCGCTGGTCTGAGTGGGGCCAGTCGTTTGCTTCAAGGTCAACAATGAAAACGTTGATATTGTCCATCCCCGCCATGTTTGATACCACCTGAGCATCGTGATCAATCGCATCGACCTGATAGCCTTGCTTAGCAAGCCAGATTGCATGACGTCCGTTGCCACAGGCAAGGTCGAGTACTCGACCCTCTTTACGTATCAGCGGAGTGTATTTAACAATCCAGGGCGATGGCTTTTCTATCAAATTTTGTCCTATCATGCTATTAACGTAAAAGTGATCTGACCGCGGTCTAACGGGCACTCGGCTAAAAGAATAATCGCTAAAACCGAGGCAAACAATGAAAATAAAAAAAGAATCAAATACCCCATCCGTCACTAAAGTGCCGGATCAACGTAGCATGAAACGTAAGGCAACCGCATTAAAATATTTAACAAATAAAATCTTGAAGCTCATCAGGCATTTTGGCGCACTTTTCCAGGCTGTTTGACACCCTACTGTTAGAATTCCATGCTGTGAATAGGTCTTGTTTACTTTGATTCAGAAGCCTAGTATTACAGCTATCGAGCTGAGCTGTTGAACCAGGAGGAATCGAACATGACCAACACCATCGAGAAGGAAAAGGAACGTATAAGCAAAGTGGCCCATCTGCTTTATGAAGGGGCTCGCCCTGTGAGGATTCTTCGTTCGATTGACTGGCCTGCGTCAGTCAAACAAGGCTTTTTTGCCAAAGGTGCCAAAGAACTGCCGGTGGTCAGTTATCCCGGCTTCGATGCAAAACCCACCATCGACATCATTCGTGAAGCGCGCCGAATGATCATTCCGGTTTCTCCTATCGACCTATGGCTGGAGCGGCAGGCGAACAGCATAGAAACCGGCGCTCGCATGCTGGCGGGCGTCGGTACCCCGGTGTTTTTCGAGAATTCGCGGCAGGTCTATGGCGAACCGACCGCGCCTTTGCGCTATATTCCCGCCACCCCGCTGGAGCTCGCGCAGAGCATTCAAGACGTCATCGACCAGCTCGCTCGTATTGATTTAGGTGTTGCGCCATCCGCCCATCTTTCCGCCGAAGATGTTGCAAAGGAGATCCGGACGGCAGTGAGCTTACATTTCGCGGAAGATGCGCCCGAAGTGATACTGGTAGATACCCTGTCCGCCAACGCCCTGGCCACCGCAGACAAGATCCGTATCCGTCGCGATGCCCGCTTCACCGATAGAGATGCGGCGCAGCTGCTAAATCACGAGGCTTATATCCACGTGGCGACATCGCTCAATGGCCGTATTCAGACCAACCTGCCGATTCTGGGGGCTGGGCATCCCTGTACCACCCGCACTCAGGAGGGGCTTGCGGTGTTCTCGGAAATCATCAGCGGCACCATAGAATTGGATCGTCTTCGCCGACTGGCAGACCGTGTTTTTGCCATCCAGATGGCGATCGAAGGCGCGGATTTTTTGCAGGTGTATCACTACTTTCTTGAACGCACTGGCAATTCCGATCAATCTTACGAAAATGCCCGGCGTGTGTTTCGGGGCGGAGTGATCACCGGCGGGGCGCCCTTCACGAAGGACGTCGTTTATATCTTCGGCCTGTTGCAGGTGAGCACTGTGATCCGTGCAATTTTCTCTGCCGGACGATCCGACTGCTTGCGCCTGTTATTCTGTGGAAAGCTGGAACTTCAGGACATTCCAGCGCTGTGCGAGTTGGCCTCCATGGGACTTTGCCGACCTGCACGTTACCTGCCGCCATGGGCGAGTGACCTGCGTTCCTTACTCGCTATACTGACCTATGACACGTTTATGAACAAAATCGATCCTGCGCCTTTGATGGTTGTGGTTCAGAAAATGCTGGAAAATGCACCCATTGTAGAGTTTCCGGTCCAGAAATGAATAACCCAAGATATCAACAACAATAAACAAGACCATAATGGAAAAAGGGGACGATACTCTTTTTTATAGGATTCGACTTGAATAAAGCCATACCAAAATTAAGCAAGTGTTCAGCTTGCTTATGGGAAAGTGACCACAACTAAATAACTTTCCAAGAAAGGAGCTTTGTATGTTCAGAGTGATAAAAGTCATAATGCTTAGTTTATTATTAACATCGGTTTCTTTAGCCGACGATGACGACGATGATGATTGGGATGATGACGGAGAGCCTCCTGTAGTTGAATACTACCAGACGGTTGCGCCAGGATATTACCGAGAAGAAATCGTCTACGTTCCTGAAAGGGTCGTAGAGTATGTGCCAGCAGAACCTCATTATTATGAAGCACCACCCCGTTACAGCTACGATCAACGTTCGTCACAAGGCTTGCTTGGCGGTGTTGTTGGTACCGTGCTGGGGTATGAAATGGGGTCTGGCAGTCCTTTAACAACTGGCATCGGCGGCGCTGCGGGCGCTTGGTTGGGTAATGGAAGGTATTAATTAACAACAATTGGATTCTGATCTTGCTCGGTTCGGGTGCGATGACCCGATAAATCAATCGTCGCGGTAACGACACATTGTTAATGTTGTTGGGAGATAGTTCTCGTTGGAAATGTTGGGCTTCATTGCGTCCTACGAGCTGTCGTGGGATGCAATAGGTGTAAAACGGCGTTGAATTTTTTCCGCATACAGCGCCGTTTTTGCCGGTCAGTTAAGGCAATAGGTATTTTAAAAACAATAAGATAGCAATTATTGCTGGTAAATTTGGATGCTCTTTACTGGCAAAGCTGGCAAATTTTCAAGGCTGTTTGACATTGCGGGCTTCTCCGGAGGACTTCGGGTTGTAAATTCGATAGAGATCATAGGGCGCTACAAGCGTATCGAACACGGCTGAGAAAGGCAGGTCGATAGTAAAGATAAATGCCTTAAACCCCTTGATCCAATCCGAATCCGGACTCCTGGCGCTGAATAACTCACCCGTATCTTTTACGTCCTGCCGAATACCGGGATAGACCGTCCATTCCTTATCAGAGGTTTCAGTCCTCGCACGTATGCTCGAGCAACCTAACATAAGAAAGCTCATGAGAACAACCACAGCCCATCTTCCAATATCTAATTTCATAGATTTTTCCTTTAAACCAATGGAGGGGGGAGAAGCCTAACCATCACTGTTAAAAAAGTGATGGTTTATAAGTCACTTGTCCGAAACGTTTAGTAATAGTGTGCCGCTTTGGGAGCGCACGGAGCCCAGTGCGTCGACTGATACTCAGCCCCCTTAATTAATCCCTAGGGCGAAAGTGGCTGACCGAATTATGTCACAACCTACCAAAGAAGGCCAAGTTACAGTTATCCACTTTTTTTGTGGATAAGTCTGATAGTTAACCACTCGAACAATAGGCCCACTCAGGGTTGAAGTTAGATTGACTGAAAACTGGCCAGTTGTTGACACAAAAGGGGAAGTAAGTCGACAACCTCGCGATAGCGACACATTGTTAATGTTATGGGCAAGTCTTTCGTTGAAAATATGGGGCTTCATTGTATTCAGCCCAGCCAACGACAACGAGCAGTCCATCTTTGATTCACCAAACGACACAGTAATGGCGCAGCATTAGCACAATAAGCCTATAAGCCTTGATATCTCTGGGTAAGCATTGGACTGATAGTCCACAGTTGTTGTGGAAGCTGTAGCAACCAACTATCGAGTTATAATTATTGAAGCAAAAAAAACCCGCAAAAAGCGGGTTGAGAGTTTTTAACCATGAGAAAGATCAGAAGATCGAGGTCTATTTAAACCTAAAGAGATTATGATTAGCTTAAGAATTAAAATAATTAGCAAAATTACATGTGCCTTATGCCGCTGATTATTTGAAATGCTTTGTTAATTCTCGAATCAGCAAGAGCTTAACTTATTTTGTTATCGGCTGTTCGCTATCGAATCCTGCAAACGCATCAACTGCCGACTATACCCACTTTGGCATATCACCCTTGCTTATGCCGGTAGCTGGCATCAATAGCGTTCCAAACTGCCTGTCGCAAAAACTTTGTCAGGTAATCCGCAATATCAACGAAAAGCCATGTTCGGTTGATAGCGTAATGAATTTGTCGGTGGGGTGAGAATAATCCCGTATGCCGCGCCGAGTACCGGAGCTTTCGGCGGGACAAATCGGCAGGATAGCCGATTTGCATGCGCAGCACCTGAAGGGCGAGGCACAGGGATGTGCCGAGTGAATTAAGCGGCGTCCGGGTCGCCTTTTCTTTGGGTGACTGGCGACACAAAAGCAGTACGCATTGCGTACCATTTCCAAAGTATTCTCCGGTCAATCAAACTCCAAAAAGGTACGCACAGCCTCCACATTAACCTAATGGCATTGACGCAATCGCGTGGGAAAGAGAAGCGTCGCGATGGAGTGAAGAAAAATTGACCAGTGGCACGTATTCAGTCCCGTATGCTGCGCCGAGTACCAGAGCTTTCGGTGGGAATTAGTGTTTCTGCCCGTAGGACTATTCTCCGGCGCACTGAATAGCATCAAGGCTGGCATAATCCTCGGACTGTGAACCCCAACGATCCGGATAAGCGCCTTGCTCCACCCAGCGCTGAAAAGAGGAATAAGGCCAGTCCTGCACATTTTTGACCAGCCCATGTTTTACCGGATTGAAATGCAGGTAATCGAGATGGTTTTGATAATCCAGTTCGTCGCGCAATGCGTGTTCCCAAAATCGCCGTTGCCATATGCCGCGTCGACGGTAGCGCAGACGGGAAGCCGTCACCGATTGTTCGGCCCCGCCCAAAGCCAGCCAATGTTGAGTGAAGTGTTTTTTGATGACGCCCCAGCGTTTTGAGTAATCGCAGTCATCTGGAGGCAACGTCCATATAGCATGAATATGATCGGGTAATATCACCAGCGCATCGACGCGAAACGGCAGATGTTGTTGGCAGTGACGAATCGCATCCCGTAAACAGTCCCGCGCACAATCATTAGCCAGAATAGCGGCGCGCCGCTCCGTCACCACCGTAAAGAAATACGACCCGCCCGGCACATAACAGCGGCGATAATTGGACATTACAACCTCCGGTTGGGTACGCATTACGTACCGTGGTTAAAATTTTTCGGTGGAGCCAATTCCCAAAAAGCACGAGATACACATCAAACGACGGGAATTTGTTGTAGGGTACGCACCGCGTACCATTTTCAAATTTTGCCGATGAATTAAATCCGAAAAGGTACGCGGTGCGTACCCTACCGGGCTTATCAGCCTAATTATGCCATTTAAGGTTGATTTTCAAGACGGTATCTACGAGCTGTCTGCTGGACCGGGTTGTTATGCCGTTCAGAACGGGATGTCATCCGGAACGCTTTCTTTAGCCGAGCGATGAAGAACAAATCTCGACTCGTTGATATCAATCCAGCTCCAGCCACTTTCGGTTACCCGTACGCCGTCATACTGCTCTTGGTTGTTTTCATCCCAGAGATCAACGATTTCAATAAATTTCTTGTTGACTAGCCGCCTTACTGAGATGTTAAAGCCCATGTTCGTTACACCTGCTCGTTCAACATCGTTCTTAGCGCTATAGACTCCTACGGCATTCGACGGCAAGAAGCTGCTGCCTGCAATCACCGCTAGTACAACGATTTCAGCTTGAGAGAGGCCTTCAACCGGAGCAACTGGATCAGCTTCTGCTAGTTTTTGGAGCGTTTCACTCTTTTGTAACAGAGCTTTGATCCTTGCGGTCAGGCTTTCGCGCAACTTCTCAAAATCACTTGGTGCATCTGCAAGATAAGGAATAATGCTTCGATGCTGAATATCAAAGGGATATTTTTTCCCTGTTCGCTCTTCTGAGCAGACCATAACAACAGGGCGTCCAGAAGCGAACGCATATCCTAATTCATACCAGACATTAGGATTGTCAGCGGTGATGTCCGCGAGACAAACAGACGCTTTGCGAATTCCTTCTTCGATGGAATCAATAGGGACCGAAACTGCAGGGTCCTTATCTACCCTATAGGCTTCCAGACCAGCGGCCTCAATCGCCGGCTTGTAAACGTCAGCAAAACGTTTATCGAATTTTCCTGAATCAAAAGGTTGAATCACAAAGCAGGTAGCCATAGTGCTCCTTTAGGTTTGTGGGCATAACGTTCGAAATCATCGGCCTGCGCGGCTTTTCGCGCAGGTCCGGTGGATTGATGGGTTGGGCATCGGGTCCTCAATTTCAAGAAATTCATGCGAGTTAGTTCCGTTGCATTAGCTTTGCTTCAGTTCCACATGCAGTGTCGCTATGAAGCCCATCCCCATCACCCACACTTACTCTCCCCACAATTCAAACAAGTCATACATCCATCCATCAACACCATCGCCTTGGTGCTGCATTTGTTGCAGAGCACGGCTTTTTCCGGAAACGACTGGCCTTCCGACTCGCCGTGCTGGGCTTCGAATTCGCGGCGTTTTCCGTCAAGAAACTGCTTTTGGTGATCGGTCATCGCATCCGGCTTGATCATGCCGATGTGTTTCAAATGCGATTCGATGGCATAACCGATTTCGGCGACCAGCGACGGCATGAACACGCCGCCCTTTTTGAAGTAGCCGCCTTTAGGGTCGAATACTGCTTTCATTTCTTCCACCAGAAAGCAGGAGTCGCCGCCTTTGCGGAATACCGCCGAGATAAGCCGGGTCAGCGCCAGCACCCACTGAAAATGCTCCATGTTTTTGGAGTTGATGAAGATTTCGTATGGCCTACGCTCTTCGTGGGGGGTGCCCGGGTTCAGGATCATGTCGTTGATGGTGATATACAGCGCATGCTCCGACTGCGGGGTTTTGATTTTGTAGGTGGAGCCGAGCAGCACTTCCGGGCGAGCGAGGTTTTCGTGCATGCTTTCCAGAGACGGCTTTTCTTCCTGCTCTTTCTTGGCCGGTTCGACGTCGTCTTTGGTCAGGACTTTGTAGCCGATGATTTTTTTGCTGATTTTGTGTGTCATGTCTGTAGTCTCGATCAAAATTTGCCGTAGTAGCCTTCTTTCAAGGCATCAAACAGGTTAGCGGCGCTGTGGATTTCGCCGTCGTATTCCACTTCTTCGTTGCCTTTAAATTCAACCACATGGCCGTCTTCGAGCGTGAACTGGTAGGTAGTGTTTTCCAGATCCGATTCCTTGACCAATACACCCTGGAATACTTCCGGATTAAAACGGAACGTGGTGCAGCCTTTCAGGCCTTTGTCATAGGCGTACTCATAAATAGACTTGAAATCCTCATAAGGATAATCGGTCGGCACGTTGGCTGTTTTTGAGATCGACGAATCTATCCATTTTTGCGCGGCGGCCTGGACATCAACATGCTGTTTTGGCGTTACATCATCGGCGGCGATAAAGTAATCCGGCAATTGATGCTCTGGGTTTTCACTGTAAGGCATTGCCTCAGGATTGACCAAATGCCGATAAGCCAGCAGTTCAAAGGAAAAAACATCGATTTTTTCTTTGGATTTTTTACCCGCACGGATCACGTTGCGCGAATAATGATGGGCAAAGCTTGGCTCTATGCCGTTGCTGGCATTATTGGCCAGCGACAGGGAAATAGTGCCTGTTGGTGCAATGGAACTGTGATGGGTGAAGCGTGCGCCGGTTTCAATCAGTTGCGCGACCAGTTCAGGTTCTTCTTGAGCCAGTTGCTGCATATAGCGGCTGTATTTGGAATGCAGCAGTTTTCCGGGTACCTCATCGCCAACCTTATAACCATCTTCAATCATTTCGGGACGCTTATGCAGCATTTCACCGGTGACTGTAAATAGTTGCTCCATAACCGGAGCAGGGCCTTTTTCTTTGGCGAGCGCCAGTCCGGCTTTCCAGCCTTCCACGGCCAGTACCTTGGTCACTTCTTCGGTAAATTCCAGCGACTGTGCATCACCGTATCTCATGCCCATCATGGTAACGGTTGAACCCAGCCCCAGATAACCCATGCCGTGGCGACGTTTGCCGAGAATTTCTTCACGTTGCTGGGGCAAGGGGAGACCGTTGATTTCAACCACATTATCCAGCATGCGAGTGAAAATCCTGATGGCCTTGCGGTAACTGTCCCAGTCAAATTCTGCTTCACTGGTGAACGGTTTTTTAATGAAGCGGGTCAGGTTGATCGAGCCTAACAGGCAGCTGCCATAAGGCGGTAAGGGCTGTTCGCCGCACGGATTGGTGGCACGGATTTTTTCGCAAAACCAGTTGTTGTTCATCTCGTTGACTTTGTCGATCAGAATAAACCCCGGTTCGGCATAGTCATAAGTTGAGCTCATGATGATGTCCCATAGCCGGCGGGCGGGCATGGTTTTGCTTATTTTGCAGGCAATCAGGCCATCTTCATTAACGATATAGCCATCTTTGCCGGGCAGATCGCGCCAGATGATTTGTTTGCTGTCATTCAGGTCCAGCTTATCAAGAGCGACTTCTTTTTCGGTGACGGGGAATGATAACGGCCAGGGCAGATCATTTTTTACCGCTTCTACAAATTCGGTGGTAATCAGCAGTGACAGATTGAACTGGCGTAAGCGGCCATCTTCGCGTTTTGCGCGAATAAATTCGACGACATCGGGATGACCGACATCAAAAGTGGCCATTTGTGCGCCGCGTCTGCCGCCGGCAGAAGACACGGTAAAGCACATCTTGTCATAGATATCCATGAACGATAACGGACCGGATGTGTAAGCGCCTGCGCCGGAAACATAAGCGTTTTTAGGCCGCAAGGTGGAAAATTCATAACCGATGCCGCAACCGGCTTTTAGGGTAAGTCCGGCTTCGTGTACCTTGTGCAGAATATCGTCCATAGAATCGGCGATAGTGCCGGACACCGTGCAATTGATAGTTGATGTGGCAGGTTTGTGTTCCAGTGCTCCGGCATTGGAAGTAATACGCCCTGCCGGAATAGCACCTTGACGCAGCGCCCACAGAAAATCTTTGTAGCACTGTTCCTGTTTGGTTTTACCTTGTTCTACTTCGGAAAGCGCTCTGGCAACCCGTTGGTAGGTTTCATCAATGGTGGCATCAATGGCTACACCATCTTTGGACTTTAAGCGGTATTTTGTGTCCCAAATGTCCATTGAAGCATCTTGAAATGGTATTTTGGTTACTGAGTTTGCGACGACATGTAGCTTTGCTGGCATTGGAATGTCTCTGTTAGTTGTAGGTGTGTAAGCAATTTGAGAAGAAATAAATCACTTGTTAGAACTTTACTGGTTTACGATTCAGCATCGATATATAGTATCTGTTGGTAATGGTAACACAACATATAGTGTTTTTAGAAAGAATATATAACCGATAAGTCACGCTTTTAATGTGAATCAAAGGTATCTATTTGATGCTGTTAGTTAAGTTGCGAGAATCGATATCGCCAGGAATGGGGTGTATTCCGTCGACCGGGGACCGGCCTCGGCGATCATGCAAATTTAACTTGGCAACTACCCATCTCAAAAAGAGATGTGCGGTCTCTTTTTGAGATGGGTCAGTGAAATTATTTATTAACCCGATGCATAATAATATCCTTAATCACCGATGAGTCGGCTAGTGTGGATATATCGCCCAGGTGCTCAATCTCATTAGCGGCAACTTTGCGCAAAATACGGCGCATGATCTTACCGGAGCGGGTTTTGGGTAAACCCGGCGCCCACTGGATAATATCCAGGTTGGCGATGGCGCTGATTTCTTTTCTAACCAGATCGATGAGTTCTACCTTTAATCCTTCTGAGGGTTCTACGCCGATATTCAAGGTGACATAGGCATAGATGCCTTGGCCCTTAATGTCGTGAGGGTAACCGACCACAGCGGCTTCAGCGACATGCCTGTGCAGCACCAAAGCGCTTTCAATTTCTGCCGTTCCCATTCTGTGGCCGGAAACGTTAAGAACATCATCAACACGGCCGGTAATCCAGTAATAGCCGTCTTTGTCGCGGCGTGCGCCATCACCGGCAAAATAATAGCCGGGATAATTTTTAAAATAGGTGTCGATAAAACGCTGGTGATCGCCGTAAATGGTACGCGCTTGCCCCGGCCACGAGCGGCTGATGACCAGAATGCCTTCGGCTGCGCCTTCCATAATATGGCCATCGTTATCCATGATTTCAGGCATGATGCCAAAGAAGGGCAGGGTGGCCGAACCCGGTTTCAAGGGGATTGTTCCGGGCAACGGGGTGATTAAAATGCCGCCGGTTTCCGTTTGCCACCAGGTATCGACTATAGGACAGCGACCATCGCCGACGACATGGTAATACCATTCCCAAGCTTCCGGGTTGATGGGTTCGCCTACGCTGCCAAGAATGCGCAGACTGCGGCGTGAAGTGCGGGTAACGAATTCATTGCCTTGCGCCATCAGGGCGCGAATGGCTGTCGGGGCGGTATAGAAGATATTGACCTGATGTTTGTCGATTATTTTCCAGAACCGGTCAGCTTCCGGATAAGTGGGTACGCCTTCAAACATCAAGGTAGTTGCGCCGTTACATAACGGGCCATAGATCATATAGGAATGGCCCGTTATCCAGCCTATATCCGCAGTGCACCAGTAGATGTCGCCATCGTGGTAATCAAATATATATTTGTGGGTCATTGCGGTATACAGCAAATAACCGCCGGTAGTATGTAAAATCCCTTTAGGTTGGCCAGTCGAGCCCGAGGTATAAAGAATAAATAGGGGATCTTCTGCCTCCATTTCCTCTGCCGGGCAATCGGCGGAAACGGTTGCCATCGCTTCGTGATACCAGACATCGCGCTGTTCATGCCAGTCTACAGGATTGCCGGTGTGTTTTATGACGATGACTTTTTCAAGCTTGGGGCAGTCAGCTGCAGCAATATCGACATTGGCTTTGATGGGCGTTATTTTGCCGCCGCGGTAGCCTTCATCCGAGCAAACTAAAAAATGGCAGTCTGAATCCAGTATCCGGTCTTTTAACGCTTCGGCAGAAAAGCCGCCAAAAACTATTGAATGCACTGCGCCAATACGGGTGCAGGCCAGCATAACAGCTGCCGCTTCAATAATCATCGGCAGGTAGATGCAAACGCGGTCGCCTTTTTTGACGCCTTGCGTTTTTAATACATTGGCAAACTTGCACACTTGCTCATGCAATTGTCGATAAGTGATCTTTTTGTCATGTGCGGGATTGTCGCCCTCCCAGATAATGGCAACCTGATCACCGCGCGTTGCAAGATGACGATCCAGGCAATTGACGCTGACGTTGAGTTTTCCACCTTCAAACCAGCGTATATGGCCTGTCGGGTAATCGCAGTCCATGACTTTATCCCAGGGTTTGCTCCATTCCAGAAACTGCGTTGCCTGCTCTGCCCAGAAAGCTTCAGGCTCAGCTATGGAATGTTGATACAGGGTTTTGTAAGTGTCGGCGGTTATATGCGCTTTGACGGCTATTTCCGGCTTTACGTCATATATTTTAACGTCTGACATGCGGGTCCTTTATTGGGCAATAGGGTTATGAAATATTGATTACCTTAGTAAATTCATCGACTGATTGCACGAAAATTTTTTAAGAGCATTGGGTTCCAATGGTCCACTGCCCAATCAATGAGCTCAGTTGCCGGAGCGTGTTCCAGTTCAACTGGAGGATTTTGCTTTAACAAGGAAAGCAATTTAAAGATTACCAGATGGGGTGTTTGTAAATCGACGGCCTGGGCGCGTGTCTGTTTGCTGAGTTTATAACCCTGCTCATCAATAATAACGGGGACGTGCATATAATCGGGCGTTGAAAACCCCAGTAGCTGCTGCAAATAAATCTGCTTGGGCGTTGAATCCAGCAGATCAATGCCGCGGACTACGTGATTGATATTTTGCAGGCTATCATCGACAACA
>JBAZTN010000060.1:0-15005 GCA_041661895.1 Methylobacter sp.
ATAGCGTTCTTTTACTAATTTCTTTAACAATGCTGCGTTGACTGAAATCGATTTTTCAGTTGTCAATATTAGTAATGTTATAAAGGCTTGATGTATTATTAATGCTGTTACTACTTTCCATCGCGTAAACGCACGTAACAAAAGGAATGGGCATGCTAATTAAAACCAAATCAAACGTCTTAAGCAGCGAAGTCACTGACCGGGCGGTTTTTGAATCCCGAAGAGAGTTTATTAAAGCGGCAACGATACTTTCCGCAGGGGTTATGTTGCCGATTTCAGGACATGCAGAAACGGGGAAAAATATCGGGCCTTATTCTGCAAAGTTACAGGTCACTGATCGTGAGGATGTTGCCAGTTATACCAATTACTATGAGTTCTCCTCGAATAAAAAAGATTCAACTATTTTAGCGAGGGCATTAAAAACCAAGCCTTGGAGCGTGGAAGTTGCAGGCGAGGTGGAAAAGCCGGGTGTCTACAACCTGGAAGACATACTAAAAGACAATCCTGTTCAGGAACGTATTTATCGATTCCGGTGTGTGGAAGCCTGGTCTATGGTTGTGCCGTGGATGGGCTTTCCGTTGGGCGAAATGTTACAGCGATTCAAGCCTACCTCAAAAGCAAAATTTGTCGAATTTACCACGCTTTATAAGCCGGAAATCATGATTGGTCAGCGTTCCAATGGTTTAGACTGGCCTTATGTGGAAGGGTTGCGAATGGATGAAGCCATGCATCCTTTAACGATTATGGCTACTGGAATGTATGGTGATGAGCTGCCCAACCAGAATGGGGCTCCATTGCGCTTGATTGTGCCGTGGAAATACGGATTCAAGAGCATCAAGGCGATTGTCAAAATACGTTTTATGGAAAATATGCCGGAAACCGCGTGGCATAAAAGTGTTCCTGAGGAGTATGGTTTTTATGCCAACGTTAATCCTGAGGTAGCTCATCCCCGATGGAGTCAAAGCCGTGAACGGGTGCTGGGCAGCGGTATTTTTACCCCGAAACGTAATACAGAAAAGTTTAATGGCTATGGCGAGGAAGTAGCTGCGCTTTATTCCGGCATGGATCTAAAAAAATATTTCTGATGTTACTCGGCAAAAAAGGCTGGGCAGGTCTAAAAATTATTATTTTTTTACTGAGCCTGATGCCTTTTTTGTTGCTGGTAAATGATGCAATCAACGATCAACTTGGCGCTAATCCAATCGAAACCCTGCATTTTAGCTTTGGCGACTGGGCTTTACGGTTTTTATGCATAGGTTTGGCACTGACGCCCATTAAAACTATAACGGGGCAGAGCTGGCCGATACGCTTCAGGCGTATGATGGGCTTGTTTGCTTTTTTTTACGCCAGTTTGCATTTGCTGGTTTTTATCGTCCTTGATTTGTCGCTTTCCTGGGAAGCATTTAAAGACGAGGTGCCAAAAAGTCCGTATATACTGATGGGCTTGCTGACTTTTTTGTTGCTGATTCCTTTGGCCATCACCTCAACAAAAAAAATGCAAAAAAGATTGGGGCGAAGCTGGTTAAAGCTGCACAGACTAGTGTATCTGGCCGGGTTAACGGCTCTGGTACATTATTTTTGGTTGGTAAAATTGGATTATACTGAGCCGTTGATTTATGCGGTGGTGTTAGGCGCTTTATTGGGCATACGTATTGCTGTTTATTGCAGAAAGGCTGGTAATCTTTTTGAGCCTTAAATTTGTTATTTAATTTCAAAAGACGTTAACAATTCATCAGATTGAAGCTCAATAATTTCAACATGATCGACTCGGGCAGTAATGGGACCTTTGTGGCACCATGTGATGAACTGTTCAATGCTAGCGTGTTTCGCTTCAGCAATTATTTCAACCCGGCCATCTGGGAGGTTTTTGGCGTGCCCTTTTATGGCAAAATGCTTAGCCTTGTTCTGGGTAAAAAGGCGAAAGTAAACGCCTTGAACTCGACCCGAAACCAAAATTTTAACTCTACGTCTCATTCTTGAATTCTCCAGCAATAATGGATTTTTGGATTGCGGGCAAAATCTTCCGGAATTGTTGCCGCGCTAATATCTTCTATAATGAACTCAGACAAGGCCTGCTTGTCGAGCTTAAAACGTCTAAAATTAGTGGAGAAGTATAGGACACCTCCCGGCGACAGCAATGAAATTGCGTTATTAATCAGTTGCACATGGTCGGTTTGTATGTCAAATACATCGTCCATGCGCTTTGAATTGGAAAAAGTGGGTGGATCCAGAAAAATTAAATCATAGTGTTTACTAGGCTGTCTGGCTTCATTTTCCAGCCACTCCAGACAATCAGCCTGGATAAATTCATGTTCGCCTACAGGGATATAGGCGAGGGGCGTGAGCTGGGAGCGGCAAGCTTCGCCCAGATTGATATTCAGCGCCATGTTCTTTTTAGCCCAGTTGATATAGGTATTCGACATATCGACTGTCGTTGTTGATTTAGCTCCACCCATTGCAGCATGCACTGTTGCGCTGCCGGTATAGGCAAACAGGTTTAAAAAGCTTTTGCCTTTGGCCTGTTGCTGAATCATCAACCGTATGGGCCGGTGATCAAGGAATAAGCCGGTGTCCAGGTAATCTTCAAAATTCACCAGTAATTTGCAGCCGCCTTCTTCAATGATGTGAAAACGTCCCTGATCGCCGTGTTTTTCATACTGATCGGTGCTTTTTTGCTTGCGGCGTATTTTCAGGAAAACCTGATCGCTATTGATGCCAAGTACGCGAGGGATTTCGGCCAAGAGCCCCGCCAGTCGCTGATCAGCTTTGTGTTGATCGATGCTTTTGGGAGGTTCGTATTCCTGCACATTAACCCAGGTTTGTTCGCCTACAGGGATGTGGGCGAGGGGCGTGAGCTGGGAGCGGTAAGCTTCGCCCTGATAAATATCAATAGCGACCGCGTATTCCGGCAAATCGGCATCGTAGACCCGATAGCAAGTGATGTGATTTTGCTTGGCCCATTTGGACAGTTTTTTCAGGTTTTTTTTGAGACGGTTGGCAAACATTTCCGCGTCCAGCTCACTTGGCTCTCTGTAGGAGGACTTGTTGATGCTGGTAGTTTCGGGTTGCGGTGTAGGGCTGGACTCGGGTGTTTGAGCAATTCGCTGTTCCTGCGCTTTGCTGATCTCAGTCACTTGGGCAATGCGCTCTTCTTGAGTTTTGGCTTTGGGGATGAAGAAATTGTTTTTTTCGATATCCAGCCGCAATAGCTTGCATTCAAGAGCGCCGTTAAACAGGGTGATCGGCTTTTGTGAACGTATACCCAAGCGAAAGCCCAGTTCCGGGTTGCTGATGATCATGGCGGCTTTCCAGCCGATAAAATGGGCTTTGAGTGATGCACCGAATTTTTTGTACAGTTCGGCGGTTTCCTGCTCGTCGCCCAATCGTTCTCCATAAGGCGGGTTGCAGATCAACAGGCCGGGTTTCCAGCTTTCAGCAGGTTCGGCATCTTCAATATCGCGGCGTTCAACATGGATTTTATTTTGCAGGCCGGCATTGGCTATGTGCGCTAAAGCGGTGTTGACGGTATGGCGATTTTGATCAAAACCCACGATAACGGGCAGTTTTTCCAGGCCGATTTTTTTGCGTTGTTCGGCTTCTGCGCGTAATTTTTTCCAGCATTCGGCATCATGTTTTTTCCAACCGATAAATCCGAAATAGTCACGTAACAAACCGGGCGCATAATCAGCGGCGATCATTGCTCCTTCCAGCAGCAGCGTTCCTGAGCCGCACATCGGGTCTATTAACGACCCTTGTTGCTTGGCGATTTGGGGCCAGCCACTACGCAATAACATGGCGGCAGCCAGATTTTCTTTCATCGGGGCTTTGATGCTGACGTCCCGATAACCACGGCGATGCAGGCTTTCACCGGAAAGATCCAGACTGAGCTGCGCGGTTTCGCCATTCAAATAAACATTGATGCGGATATTGGGCTGTTCGGTATTAATGCTGGGGCGTTTTTGAAACTTTGCCCGCATCTGGTCGACGATGGCATCCTTAACTTTTAAAGCGCCAAAGTGGGTGTTGTTAATCGCCGCTGAGTTTTTTGCGCTGAACGAGACGGCAAAACTGTCTTCAGGATTAATATGCTCGAACCATTCGATTTTTTGTACGCCGTTATAAAGGTCTTCCTGATTTTTTACCTCGAAAGAGCTTAATACCAGTAAAATCCGATTTGCTGTTCTTGACCACAGGCAGGCGCGATAAGCCGTTTCCAGGTCTCCCTGAAAAGCTACGCCGGCCATGGTGGCCTTGATATTTTTTACGCCGAGTGCCTGGAGTTCATCGGTAAGGATGGTTTCCATCGCTTTGGGCGTGGTAGCAAATAGTTGGTAAGTGGGCATAAGAATAAAGCGAAAGGTGCGAGGTAAAAAAGAAAAAGGCGCAAGATGCAGGCGTGTTCGCCTTGCATCTTACGCCTTTTTCCTGATTTTTATTGGATTTTAATCAGCTCAACATCAAAGATCAATGCGGCATTCTGGCCAATTGCACGGCCTGCGCCTTGCTCGCCGTAAGCGAGTTCTGATGGAATGTAAAAGCGGTATTTAGCGCCTTCTTTCATTAATTGCACACCTTCAGTCCAGCCGGCGATTACTCTGTTTAGCGGGAATGTGGCTGGCTCCCCTCTGCTGTAAGAACTGTCAAACTCTGCACCATCAATGGTTGTGCCCTTGTAATGTACCGTAACGTTATCAGTCGCTTTAGGCGAAATGGTACCGGTTCCTGGTGTTAATACTTCGTATTGCAGGCCGGTGGCAGTCGTTACGATGTTGGGTTTTTTAGCATTTTCTGCCAGAAAGGCTACGCCTGCGGCTTTATTTTCTTCAGGGGTGGTGGCATTGGCCATTGAAAACATAGTAAATCCTATAAGAAGAACGGTGACGATTGAAAGAACTTGAGTTTGAATTTTTCTCACGATTGTTGCCCTTTGTTTACGTAAAAAATGATAGTTTACCAAAAAAACCAGCTTTCGCTTTGTAATTCCTTTTCGCAGGCGCTTAATTGACGTTGAAATAATGTTGCCCGCTTGGCGACTTTGTTAGCAACTTGCTGTAACCACGGTTTTTTCAAAAAACTTTTGTGTTGAAAGCCGCCATGTCCTTCATGGTAGGCGAGGTATAAATTTGCCGCATCCAATTTAGATATGCCTAATCGATTGTGACTGATGTCACAGTACCAGCCGATAAAGTCGGCTGCGTCGGCAAAATCATCGCGGTCTGCGCCCCAGTCTCCTGCTTTGTCGAGATAGTTGTCCCAAGCCTCATCTTTTGCTTGTGCATAGCCATAGGCGCTGCTGGGCCTGAACCAGGGAATAAAGCCCAGCAACCAGGTGCGAGGCGGCTGAGCATCGGCAACAAAGTGGGATTCCTGATGCATGATCGCCATTTGTACATGAATGGGTACACCCCATCTCTCAAATGCCTCTTTGGCATCACCGTACCAGTCCTCTTTTTCTTTAAAGGTAGCGCAGATATTGTCAGTATTTTTTGGAGTCATTGCGGTGCAGGCAGTGAAAGAAAATAGTAATGGCAGTATTAATAGCTTTTTCATGATACGGCAGCTGGTGCGAGATTTGATTATGCTGAAGGTGATGTCGGAACATTAGTCGGGTTGCAGTAGGGCAATATGGAAAAAGAAATTACCGGGATACCTCATTTTGCCCGTTAACAAACTGCATGACCTCTTGCCACCAGGAAAGATGCTGAAACATTGGCAGGGTATTATGGTCCGCATCTTTAAATGTCCAGAGTTTCTTACGATGGTGCAGCGACTCGAACAGCTTTAAACTGTATTTATTGGGGATTATTGAATCTTTTTCTGCCAGCAGCATCGCTGTGTTTCCCGAATAATTTTGCAGGTTTTTAATATTGTCGAATTTATCGCGGATCAACCATTTGGCAAGGAAAAGCCAGTAATGGTGTTGTGCAATATCAGCCATATTATTAAACGGACTGATCAGGACAATACCTTTAACCTGAATCTGCCCGCTCTGCACAATACCGCCGACAACGCCTCCACCGACTGATTCGCCCCACAGAAAAACAGGGCCGCCAAAATCGTTCAATGCCTGTTTTGCGGTTTGGATGCCATCGGCAATCAGCGCCTGCTCCGATGGCGAGCCCTTTCTGGCGCCATAGCCTGGATATTCTGCCAGGATCACCCGGTAGCCCTGTTTTTCCAATGCGTCCAGATAATAAGTCCGGTCTGTTGCCGAACCCGCATTGCCGTTAAAAACGATAACCGTGCCTTTGTCGGTAGATTTAGATGTTTTGGAGATAAGCCCCAGATAATTATCCGTTGACGGCCAGAGCCTCAGGTTTGCTTGATCCGCCAGTTGTTGCTGATGTTCAATCGAATACTGCGCAGGGAAATAGATCATTTTTCGTTGAAATAGAAAAATGACAAGCAGGAGCAGTAAGTAGGTCAGTAGTATTGAAAGCATCGGTTTGATGGTCAAAGGTTAAATGCTCCGTTTATGGCGTATTGCTTATTGGTGAATCCGCCTTACAGCTTAATTCGTTTCTATCTCATTTACCTCTCGGATGTACCTTAAGACCAAGATTTTTTAGTCTTGCCACTTCTTTTTTCAATGCAGCAACAGCTGTCGATAGTTTTCTGCCTTTCAGTTTATGGTATCTTTCTGTTGTGTCTACAATTGAAATTTCCCTCGGTGTTGTATTAATAATATGACCACAAGGTATGAGAGCAACGATGTTTCTTTGTGGCGGAATTTCTTGACCAGATTTCTCTTCAAGAATCATTGGAAAGAAAACTTCGCCTTTTGAGTCTTTGGCTTCGATTCGTTCAAAATAAAATGGTTTCCCGCTTGGGTTAATAATTTTTATCCAAAAGACAAGGAAATTTCCTGCACTGTCTTCACTTGGATAGTTTGTAAATCCACATTCCAGCTTTAGCCTTGATCTATTAAAAACCAGCTGAGCAATATTTATTACTGCTGAGAATGGAAATTTGAGGAGAGTTTCAATCACTACACTCTTCCAGGCTATAACACAATGGCTTAATCTGATGCACGGTATTAAATACCTGCATATTTTTGCTTATCCCTGCCTGACCAATAATCAGTCGCCAGTTGCTGCGCTTGTTCCTGCGTTTCAGCTTTACCTAACAGCTTAAGCGCAATTGCCGCAGTGCCGATAATGGATGCTTCGGCAAACTCATCTTCAAGTTTTCCCTGCCAGATTAATGCTAGTTGCTCTGGATCGAGGAGCTCGGGTTTGACGTGGCGGCGAGCAAATAAAGCGGGCCAGTTTTCGTCGGATAATTCGCCGTTGTGCACGCTTTGTACCAGGCATTCCATGTCGGGATTGCGTTCGGTTTCGCCGCCTTCGCCTTTTAATACCGACATGTGCGGTTGGTTTAAAAGAGCTGCGGCTTGCTGGTGAACCGGGCGATAACCGGGATGGAATATGCCCTGAATGCTGTACGCTGCATTAAACGGGTTTAACAATCGCACCAAGGTATGAACCGGCGAGCGCAAGCCCAGTACCGGACGCAGCTCTATAATCTCATGCAGCTTGGGGCAGAAATGCTCTAGCGATAAATAACTGAAGTGTTGTTGTTCCAGTTGTTGTTTGGCATCGCTAATAGAAGTTGCGCATTTAATACCCAAATACCCTAGCATGTTTTCAGTGTACAGCCTGCCGGCGGTATGGCCGCTTGCGCCATGCATAAAAACGGTAATGCCATTTTCAGCCAGCAGTAAAGCCGACAGCAAAAACCAGGGCAAATGACGGCGCTTTCCTGCATAGGATGACCAGTCCAGATCGACTTTCGTGGTGTTATCGGCAAGATTGAATGATTCCCGGGCTGCCTGTACAAAGCCTGCCAATTCTTCCGGGGTTTCTTCCTTGACCCGCATCAGCATCAGGAACGCGCCCAGCTGAATAGGCAGAACCTGTTCGCTCAAGATCATGCTCATGGCTTGATAGGCTTCATCCTGAGTCAGCGGCCTTGAGCCTTTTTTGCCTTTGCCGAGGATGCGGATGATTTCCGCGAACGGATGTTCGGGATGCGGTGTTTGCTCGTGATGGGTTAAATTCATATCGCCAGGGATAGTGTGTATGCCGCAAGTCCGTCGGGAGCGGACGCGGCGAAGGTTATTACTACATAATGGTCAATTAACAGGGCGGCAAACATAATCATTAAATAAATGATCGAATAGGCGAAGGTTCGCATGGCCGTTTTGTCATCTTTTCTAAGCATCATCAGAATGGCGAAATAAATGAAGCCAAGGCCTAATGGGACTGCCGAGAACAAATAAATCAGGCCGCTCATGCCTGTTAAATAAGGCAGCAGGGTGACAATCAGCAGCAGCACGGTATAAAGCAGTATCTGCAAGCGGGTAAAGCTCTTTCCGTGTGTTACCGGCAACATGGGGATTTCAACTTTGGCGTATTCTTCGCGTCTGGCGATGGCCAGCGCCCAGAAATGCGGGGGTGTCCATACGAAAATGATCAAAAACAACAGCAGCGCATAAGGATGCACTTCGCCCGTCATCGCGCACCAGCCCAGCAGCGGGGGAGCTGCTCCGGCCGCACCGCCGATAACGATGTTCTGCGGAGTCATCCTTTTGAGGTAGACGGTATAAATAACGGCGTAACCGATTAATGAAAAAAAAGTGAGGATAGCAGTTAAGGTATTGACCATGAAAATTAACAAAGCCATGGAAATGACGCCCAGCACTAAAGCAAAAGTGATCACATTGACTGAGCTCAGGTTGCCTTTGGGCAGCGGACGATTTTCCGTGCGCCTCATTTGCGCGTCAGCTTTCTGGTCAAGAAAATGATTGATTGCTGCGGCTGAAGATGCAGCCAGGGCAATGCCCACGGTGCTGTAAATAAATAGTCCTACAGGCGGCATTCCCGGAACGGCTAATAACATACCGACAACAGCGGTAAAAAGAATGAGTGCGACAACTTTGGGTTTGCACAATTCGAGGTAGTTTTTCCAGGAAAGCAGGGAGGATTCGCTAGGCATGGTTTATATAGATTCCAACTTTTTTATTATTGTATAGAATACAGTGAACGATTGATTATTGAAATAGGCCGACACGCCAACATTTACATAAAGAGGGAGTTATGAAGCATCGATTATTATGTGCCGCAGTACTGTGGCTGCCGGTTTTTGCAACCAGCGCGGAGACAAAAGTATCCGAGCATGTGCTGGGGAACGGTTTAAAAGTTCTGGTTAAGGAAGACCACCGGTCTCCGGTCGTGGTTTCTCAAGTCTGGTATAAAGTCGGTTCAAGTTATGAGCCCGGCGGTATTACCGGACTTTCGCACATGCTTGAACACATGATGTTTAAAGGCACCGACAAGCATCCTGCAGGTGAGTTTTCCCGTATCATTGCCGAAAATGGCGGCGATGAAAATGCCTTTACCGGCACGGATTACACCGCCTATTTTCAGACCATGGAAGCTTCCAGGCTGACAGTCAGTTTTGAGCTGGAAGCCGATAGGATGCGCAATCTGCACCTGTTGGCTGATGAATTGAAAAAGGAACTGCAGGTGGTGACGGAAGAGCGCCGGATGCGTACTGATGACAATCCGCAGTCAAAAATGCAGGAGCATTTTAATGCGATGGCTTATACCAACAGCCCTTATAAAAACCCCGTCATCGGCTGGCCTGCAGATATTGCAAATTACACGGTTGAAGATCTTCAAGCCTGGTATCAGCGCTGGTATGCGCCCAATAATGCGACCCTGGTCGTAGTGGGCGATGTGGAACCCAAAGCTGTTTTCGCGCTGGCAGAAAAATATTTTGCCCCGCTTAAACCCAGCGAACTTAAAATACTAAAACCGCAAGCTGAAGTCGAACAGCTGGGCGTTCGTAAGATGACAGTTAAGTTACCTGCAAAACTGCCATACCTGCTGATGGGCTATAAAGTGCCGGTATTAAATACAGCGGAGCATGAATGGGAAGCTTATGCACTGGAAGTTCTGGCAGGTGTGCTGGACGGAGGCAGCAGCGCCAGATTGGCCTCAAATCTGGTACGCGGCAAACAGATAGCGGTTTCTGCCGGAGCAGGTTATGGCTTGTCTTCAAGATTGCCGGAATTGTTTATGCTGGAAGCGACGCCTGCGGAAGGAAAGAACGTATGGGAACTGGAGTCCGCGTTAAAGGATGAAATTACCAAGCTGCAAATCAACCTGATAGATGACGAAGAATTACAGCGTATCAAGGCACAGGTTTTAGCCAGTGCAGTTTACGAACGGGATTCCAATTTTTATCAGGCCATGCAGCTGGGCATGCTGGAGACAGTCGGTCTGGGTTGGCAAAAAGCGGATGAGTATGTCGGTAAGGTCAATAAGGTCACTGCGGAACAGGTGCGGGATGTGGCGCGTAAATATTTGGTTGAAGACAAGCTGAGTGTTGCTTATCTGGAACCCTTGCCAATCAATGGCAACAACATTACCGAGACTGAGACAACAAAAGGAGTTAGATAATGCGTATCCGTCTATTAGGTTTTATTTTTTTATTGTTCAGTCAGTCCGTCTGGTCGGCTGCAAAAATTGAATACTGGCAAACGCCGCAGGGTAGCCGGGTTTATTACGTGCATACGGAAGGCCTGCCTATGGTGGATATACAGGTTGCTTTTGATGCCGGCAGTGCGCGTGATGGGCATCAGTTTGGCTTGGCGGCATTAACTTCTGCATTACTGGATACCGGTGCGGGAAAGTGGAATGCCGACGAAATTGCCCAACGTTTTGAAAGTGTGGGCGCGCAATTCGGTACCAGTATTTCCAGGGATATGGCGGCAGTAACGCTGCGCACTTTAACGGACAAGCCCTTATTCGATAAGGCGCTGGAGACCATGCAAGTTATCCTGGCGCACCCTGATTTTAATGAAGCCGATTTTCAACGGGAAAAAAACAGAACCTTGGCCGGCTTAAAACAGCAGGAGGAATCGCCATCAGATTTGGCCAATATTGCTTTTTATAATGCCTTGTATGGAGATCATCCTTATGCGCATCCTAGTTCCGGCGTGATTGCAACCGTATCCGGTTTTGAAACGACAGATCTGCGTAATTTTTATCAGAAATATTATGTTGCCGCCAATGCGGTGGTCGTGATTGTTGGCGATCTGTCCAGACGGCAGGCGGAAAAAACGGCGGAAAATTTGTTGGCCGGTTTGCCCACAGGACAAAAGCCTGAGCCACTTCCTGAGGTGGCCATGCCTCTGAAAGCCACGCAGAAGCATATTGAATTTCCCTCATCGCAGACCCATGTTCTGGTTGGAATGCCCGGCACCTACCGTAAAGATCCTGACTACTTTACGCTGTATGTCGGCAACCATATTTTGGGCGGCAGCGGCCTGGTTTCCAAGCTCTTTGATGAGGTGAGAGAAAAGCGTGGTCTGGCATACAGCGCGAGCAGCTCTTTATCGCCGATGTTCAGAAAAGGTCCGTTTGTGATAGGCTTGCAGACCCGAAACGACCAGACCCAGCAGGCGCTGGAAGTGCTTAATAAGACTCTGGCTGATTTTATTGCGAATGGTCCGACGGAAGCGGAACTTGTCGCCGCCAAGAAAAATATTACCGGCGGTTTTGCCATGCGCTTTGATACCAATAAAGAACTGGCCAGCTATGTCGCCATGATCGGTTTTTATGAAATGCCATTGGATTACCTGGATACTTTTCAGCAAAACATCGAGCAGGTAACGGTCGCATCAATAACCGATGCGTTCAAGCGGCGTATTGATCCGCAACTACTGCAAACCATAACCGTCGGCAAGTCAGCAGAAAAAAGTGAAAAATAAACTCAGAATTATCGGCGGAGACTGGCGCAGTCGATACGTAACTTTTGTTGATGCGCCGGGCTTAAGGCCCACACCTGCAAGAGTGCGGGAAACCTTATTTAACTGGTTACAGTATGACATTGTCGGCAAGCGCTGCCTGGACTTGTATGCAGGTAGCGGTGCCCTGGGCTTTGAAGCGGCTTCCAGAGGCGCCAAGTCGGTCACTCAGGTGGAAAATAATGCACAGGCCTGTCGATGCTTAAAGGAAAATTCAGTTGCGCTATCCGCCAGCCAGATAAAGATCGTTCAAAGCGATGTGTTGCGTTATTTGGCAGACGATGCAGAACCCTTTGATATTGTGTTTCTTGACCCGCCATTCGCGATGAATTTGGCTGTTCAAACCTGCCAGTGGCTTGAAGAAAAGGGCTGGCTGGCAAGACATGCAAGGATTTATGTTGAAACTGAGCGGCACTGCGACCTTGAAGGCATTCCCGAAAACTGGCGTCAACTGAAAAGCAAAACCGCAGGGGATGTCGGATATCATCTGTTTGAGCGGATGGACTGATTTATTTTTTTAAATCAGCCTCTTGGTATAAAATCGTCGCTTTTTTCGAAAACTATAGACTATGCAAATCACCGCAATTTATCCGGGCACCTTTGATCCCATTACCAATGGGCATTTGGACCTGATTGCCAGAGCATCCGAGCTTTATCACAAAGTAATCGTTGCCGTAGCTGTTAACAGGGGGAAAACTCCATTGTTTTCCCTTGAAGAACGGGTAGACCTGGCTAAAGCAGTGACCACGGAGTTCTCTAATGTGCAGGTAATCGGTTTTGATACTTTACTGGTTGATTGCGCCAAACAGCAGGGAGCGAATGTGATTTTGCGAGGCTTGCGAGCGGTGTCTGATTTTGAATATGAGTTTCAGATGGCAGGGATGAATCGGCGTTTGGCACCGGAATTGGAAACCGTGTTTTTAACGCCAGCCGAACAATACGAATTTATTTCTTCGAGCATGATCAGGGAAATTGCACAACTACATGGCGATGTGTCCTGTTTTGTCCCTGATGTAGTTCACCAACAGTTAATCAAGAAGTTTAGTTAGGAGTAAGAATGGCCCTTATTATTAATGAAGAATGTATCAATTGTGATGTTTGCGAGCCGGAATGCCCGAATGGTGCGATTTCCCAAGGCGAGGATATTTATGTTATTGATCCTAACCTGTGCACTGAATGCGTTGGCCATCATGATGTGCCGCAATGCATGGAAGTTTGTCCTGTAGATTGCATAGATAAAGATCCCAAACATGTTGAGGATAAGGACAGTTTGTATCAGAAGTATTTGAAGTTGACGCAATAACTTAATATTTTGAAGGTGCAGGAAATTTGAAATTTTCTGCCGGACGGGGCTTGTAACCCCGTTCTAAAGGTAATTAAAACCAACCCAAACTGTCAGCAGTAGTTCCAACCGGCTTATATTCCGCTCCGACCCAACCCGCATAGGCCGATTTTTCAATGGCTGAAAATACCCGTTCAAAGTCAATCTGCCCCGTCCCGGGCTGGCCTCGTCCGGGGCAATCTGCAAACTGGATATGACCGATTTGATCGGCATATTCAGCAATAAATTCCTCAGGTTTCTCGCCCATCATTTGCATGTGATAAATATCGTACTGCATGAACAGGTCAGGATGCTTGAGCTGATTTAAGATATCGAGCATTTGTGATCCGCTATGAATGATAAACCCCGGCATATCGTAAGTGTTGACGGCTTCAAAAACAGTTTTAATACCTAAAGGGGAAAATGCCTCGGCAGCAAAGCACAGGTTTTCCTTAAAGGTTTCCATATACTCCGGCAGACGGTTTTCATCCAGACAGCGCCCCGGCAGGACATTGATAACTTCCGGTTTCAAGCGTTCTGCGTATTCGACTGTTTGAGTAACGGCCTGCCTGAACTGACTGCGTTTTTCAGGGACACAGGCGAGCCCTTCGCCGCCTTGCAATAAATCGGCGGCATCCACATTAAACAGCACCAGTTTTAACTGCTGTTCGTCTAGGGTGGCGCGCAGTGTTTGTGCACTCAGGCTATAGGGAAATTGAATTTCGACGGCATCAAAACCATGCTGTCTGGCGGCCTTGAAGCGGTCAATCAGCTCAACTTCGGTAAACAGCAGGCTGAGATTGGCGGTGAACTTAAGCATCGGGCTGGGTGAATAGTTTGATTAAAGTGGAAGGGTCCTGCTCAAGGTAACCGTGGTTGCCATGTAGTTGCATGATTTGCGCCGCGAGGCCGGACATCGGGATGGCATTGCCCTGCTTGACGGATAAATCAACAGCCATATTCAGGTCTTTCAGCAAGGTTTTAACCCGCCATTTAACGGGTTCAAAGGTTCCGGTTGCCATTTCCGGGCCGACGATTTGCAAAGGTTTGGAGTCGGCAAAACCGCCTGCCAGCGCTGCGGGTATTTGCTCGGCATCAACCCCAGCCTGTTTGGCCAGCGCCATCATTTCGGCGATGACCAGCACATTGCAGCTGACAATCATTTGGTTGCATATCTTGGTGACCTGGCCGCTGCCCACATCGCCCATATGGGTTAATTGCTTATACAGCGGCGCCAGAACGATCCGGGCGATGGCGATGTTCTCTGTACTGCCGCCTGCCATGATCGCCAGACTGCCTTGCTCTGCACCGGCAACGCCGCCCGAAACAGGGGCATCGATCCAGCCCATGCCGCATTTTTCATATAACAATGATGCTAACTGCCGGGTGTTTTCAGGGTGTATGCTGGATAAATCAATCAGCAGCTTGCCGGTTGAACCGTTTTCCAGAATGTCATTGTGTACAACCAATTCGACAACAGCCGTATCAGCCAGACACAAGATAATGACATCGGAAGCTTTGACCACATCTGCAATGGAGGAGTAGGCGCAAGCGCCTGCATCGATGACTGGCTTTAGTTTTGCAGGGCTGCGATTCCATACGTTGACGCTAAAGCCTGCACTCAGCAAGCGCAGGGTCAAGGGCTTGCCCATTAGGCCGATGCCGATGAAGCCAAGGGTATATTTTTTATCTGACATGAAGTATCGGGGGTGGTTAACAAGTGGTAAATCTACGGAGAAGTACAAAAAAAAGCAGGTGCAAGGAACTCACTGCACCCACTTTTACCATTACTGGGTTTTCTTATTGGCCAATAGATTTGCGCATATGTACCATTGCTTCTTCGGCATGCTTAGTCCCAACATCAGCATG